>JAZNYB010000110.1:0-8965 GCA_045594185.1 Faecousia sp.
TGAACATCACCCAAAGCAAAAAAGAACCGGAAATCTGGGGGGACGCGCTGGTTGCCCAGACACTCCCCCCCATTCAGTCGGAAGCCCTGAAGAAGGAAATTGACAAAATGGAAAACCGGGAAGAACATATGAAGCTGCCCAAGGCACTGCGCTGGGTGAAAGCCATTGCCATGATCGCCGCCCTTGCGATTCTGGGCGGGATCATCCGGGCATTGGCAGACACTCCTCTGGAGGAAGCACTGGAAAATGCTCCGTGGGTGTTTTATATCATGCTGGGCTGCGGTCTGGTATGGGGCATTTTGGAGCTGGCGCAGTGGCTTCGGAAAAAGGTTCTCAGTGCCAAAGAGGACAACATGGCGGCACAGACCAGAGTGCAGTCCATGATCAAAACCGCCTATGCCACCTTGGGTATCCCCGGGGAGGCGGCAACGGTGGATGTTTTGGTTTCCCGGTTTAAGGTCAAGGGAGAGAAGGTCATGATAAAGGGCTTTCCCACCACAACCTTCCTGAATCCCGAGCTGAAAGCCTTCACCTTGGACGGTGTACTGTATCTGGCAGACTGGGAAAAGAAATACGCCATCCCTCTGGCGGATATTATTGGTTTCCAGAAGATCAACCGCCGGGTAAGCATCTCCGGCTGGAACAAGGAGCAGTACATCACGGAAGAACCCTACAGTGCCCACAAAATGGGAACCACCAACTATGGCATCTCCTTTAAGCCCTATTACGCTCTGGCGTTCAACCACGAGGGGGAGCAATGGCAGATCTTTATCCCCCCTTACGAGCTGTCTACCTTTGAATATTTGGTAGGGAAAGAAGCAAGACAGGGGCTGTTTTCCTGAGTTGCCCTGTCCGTAAAAATGCCCCATCCGGGAACGGTCACAAGCCGAAACCGGATGGGGATATTTGGTGCGCCCGGAGAGCGCACATTCTATAGGGTGAAAGTCCCGAAGCCGCCCGGTAGCGGGAAGGCTTAGCCAAAGGCAAGGTCGTAAGGCAGAATCTGAAGAAAGCCGGATTTTGGAAGCAAAAAGATCGCCCAATGGACAGCCTCCTACCGGATTTCCCCGATCAACAGCAGAGCAAGGACATAGCAGGAAAAATCCCCCTCGTTTTCCCAGAGAAATTCCTCCAAAGCACCTAAATTCACATCGTCATGCCCCACCTCTTTGGCATACAGGCGCAAAAGACCGATCATTTCATCCTGAGAAATGCTGCCGTGTTTTGCCTTGTGAACCTGAGCCAAGGTTCGCACTACCAGCCAGTTTACTGCCAGCAGTCTCAGCCCTGTTACGCAGTCGCCATCATTTACCGCTCTGAGCCAGTGACGGTAGAGATGATCCGTTGCCAGATTGCGCACAAGCCCGGTGTCTCCCAGGGAGGGAAGCTCTCCCTTAAAATTCAGGGCTTCCTCCAAAAGAGATTTCCATTGGGGAGTCAGAATTTCCAGCTCCAAATGGAACCGCAAAAGATCATGTATCCGTTGCCGCAGGCAGCCATGGGGGAGGGTGGACTTCCAAATATTATTGTCATATGCTTCATCGGGGAGCTGCTCGTCCAGCCCTTCCTCGTAGTACAGACCGTGGGCAAGAAGCCGCCCCAGGGCTTCCCCTTCGGGAACATCCTCCAGCCAAAGCTCCTCCAGAAGCTCATCCCGAACACGGCGCAGATCCTCCAGAAAATTCCGGTCTAAATCCGTTTCCTCTCCCGGCTGGTCGTCCTGCTCCGTAAGCATCGTCCATGGCCCTTGATGCTTCAAAATCAGGTCTGCGGCAACAGGGCAGGACAGAGTCAAGCCGTACTCAATAAAGCTGCCGTAATCCTGAGTCAGGCGGGGGAATTTTCGGCAAGTTTCACAGGGTGCGTCTGCTCCCTGCTCCAGTTCAATGCGGCAAAGACCCTCCTTCGTCCAAAAGGGGCATCGTCCGTCCGGTTCTCTTTGAAAAATCAAGTCTCCGTCCTCGTCTGTGACCATGGCTTTTCGCAGCTCGTCGCCCAAGCTGCCGGGAATTTGACGAAAACGCCTTTCCGCTTCCTCGTCCACAACAACCGCCCAGCCGGTGCAGCAGCTATCGGGGCAGTCTTGGGCAATGCAGCGGAATTTGTGGTAAAAATCCGGATAAATACGCAGCATGGGAGTACCTCCTGTTTTTAGGGGATTGAACGAAGTTTGCCTTCGGGCAAGGCATAATTTCACATCGGCAGAGTAGATGCTTCACAACCGTTATCTTTGCGCCTTTGTATTATTAAGTGCGTCCAAATACAAGGTAACACCATAAAAATAGTCACACACCGGCACCCAAGGCAGAAGCTGCTTTTGCACCGTTTCTGCCAATTCCCCGGTGAACAGCTCCTGCCCCGGCTCAATAAACCGCTCCGCGCCCAGATTCCACTTCCAGCTATAATAGGGCAGCAGCGCCGGGTCATCACAGGGCTTGGGGCGTTTGTAGCATTGCGCGGAAAGGGTCAGCCCCGACTCTGCCTGCGCTTTTTTCAGCAGCTCCGGGAATACCTTGGGGTTCGCCTTCAGGGATTGCCGGAAGCTCTCCATAGCGGTTGCCGTGGGCTGGTACAGAACGAAGCCATAGGAAGCCCCCTCCGGGCGAATTTCAAAATACAAGGTGGGGTGTCTCGTCCATTCCTGTACACTGCGCCGGATGCACAGCCAGAGACTTTCCTTATAGGGAACAGGCGGGTGCAGTCTGGCATCCCGGTAAATGCGGGATACCTTCAATTCCATGGCGGGGGCGTGGGAGAAGCCTTGAAAGACCGCCTGCCCCAGAGCCTTCATGGGTTCATAAAGGTAGTTTACATAATCCTGCTTGTGGGCTTCAAACCAGCCCTTTTCGTTGTTCAGCCGAATACCCCAGAGAAAATCAAAGGTCTCCGGGGAAAATCCTTGAAACATAAATCGCATCTCCTTATATATTGGTGAATCGTTAAAGTGTCCTGTGAGGGATTTAAATGATTTATGGGGAGAAAATTTTGGTTTGTGGGGGAGCTTTGGAAACACTTTGCATAGTTGGTCTACAATAGGCTACCGAAAACAGCATTATAAATCGGAATCGCCATTTCATTTTACCCTATAAACCGCCAAAAAGGAAGTCCCGGAGAAAATTTTAATCTTGCAAAATGTGACAAACCATGCTATAATTCCCATACCAAAAGAAAAAGGAGATATTATTATGGCTTTTACAGGAAACAACGGTCAGATGCCCCAGAAGGGGACTCTGGCATATTACGAGAAGCAGAGTGTCAGCGCAAGGGGATCTCTGATCGGCGTTCTGGTTTTCACTCTGATCAACATTCTCATTGGCATTTTTTCCGAGGAACCCACGGTGTTTTTGTTCTCCTCCTGGTTGCCTCTGGATGTGGCTTGCGCCGTGAAAGACATCTATGTAAGCTATGAAGCGTTTATCACTGCCGGAGTGGTGGTTGCCGGCGGCTTCATGGTGGCTTTGCTGCTGTGCGCTATTTTCTGGAAAAAGGGTGTTGCCGCGCCTGCCGCAGCCTGCGCTTTGTATCTGCTGGACTGTGCCTATGTTGTCCTCGGTTTGATGGAAACAGGCCCAGGCTACTATGTGCCCACTGCCGGCATTGCCATTTTCCATGCTATTGTTATGGTGCTGCTGGTCATTGGTCTTGTAAACGAAGCCAAGGCAAGAAAGCTGCGCAAGGAAGCGGAAGCTGCCGTTCCCTTTGCCGCTCAGGAGCAGGCTGCCGGACAGCAGGGCCCCGAGCTGTAAAATTCACCTGAATTACATAAAGCAAGCCCACACAGAAGCCTGAACCGGTAACTGTGTGGGCTGTTTTCATGTTCTTACTTGCTGTACCGCTCCACATGGGACTGGATGAGAGCCCCATCTTCAAAATAGTTGATCCGCATAGCCCGCTTCACATCCGCCAGAGTCTTTGCGGCTTCTGCCTGAGCAGCCAAGCTTCCCTTGCGGAGAATTTCATACACGCCGGGGATGTCCTTCTGCCACATAGCCCGAGCCTCACGAATGGGAGACAGCTCTGCCTGCAAAATGTTATTCAGCAGCTTTTTCACCTTCACATCACCCAGACCGCCCCGCTGGTAATGGGCTTTCAGCTCGTCCAGACAGGCATATTCCGGAAGGAAGGCGGCAAAATGCTCGTCTCTGGCAAAGGCATCCAAATAGGTGAATACGGCGTTGCCCTCCAGACTGCCGGGGTCGGAGACCTTCAGGTGGTTGGGGTCGGTGAACATACTCATGACCTTCTGCTTTACCTCCACTTCAGAATCGGACAGGTAAATGCAGTTTCCCAGAGATTTGCTCATTTTCGCCTTGCCGTCCGTACCGGGGAGACGACAGCAAACCTCATTTTGGGGAATCAGGGCATCTGGCTCTACCAAAGTTTCCCCATAGGTCAGGTTGAACCGGCGGACGATCTCTCTGGTCTGCTCGATCATGGGAAGCTGATCCTCGCCTACGGGAACGGTGGTTGCCCGGAAAGCGGTGATGTCTGCCGCCTGACTGATGGGGTAGGTAAAGAAGCCTACAGGAATACTTGTCTCAAAGTTCCGCATCTGGATCTCTGCCTTGACGGTGGGATTCCGCTGCAGCCGGGAGACGGTGACCAGATTCATGTAGTAGAAGCTCAGCTCCGTCAGCTCGGGAAGCTGAGACTGGATGAACAGAGTGGACTTCTGGGGGTCAAGACCGCAGGACAGGTAGTCCAGAGCCACTTCAATAATATTTTGCCGGATCTTCTCCGGATTGTCGGCATTGTCGGTAAGTGCCTGCGCGTCGGCGATCATAATAAAGATCTTGTCGTATTCACCGGAATTTTGCAGCTCCACTCTCCGCTTGAGAGAGCCTACATAATGCCCCAGATGGAGTTTTCCGGTAGGACGGTCGCCGGTCAAAATGATTTTTTCCATAGGTTTATCCTCCTGTATTGCCCAAGGGAGTTGCTTGCCGTGGGTTTCAATATGATACCATTATAATAAAGAGCCAAAAATTGTCAAGTGTGGTTTTGAAGGGGGGATCAACACAGGCTTTCTTCCAGCTCCTCCATGGTATCCACCACGGCAATTGCACCGGCTTCCAACATCCCCTCCTTGACTCCGAAGCCCCAGGAAACGCCGATGGTGGGGATGCCATGCGCCTTTGCCCCAATCACATCAAAGGCAGTGTCTCCCACCATGACCATATCTTCCCGATCTTCCAGAGAATCCAGCAGGTATTTTATCACCTTTTCCTTTTGATCCCGGGTCCCATCCAGTGTCGCGCCGCAGACCCGCTCAAAATACCCGGTCATGCCAAACAGCTCCAGAAGCTCCAGAGCCAGATTTTCCGGCTTGGAGGTTGCCACAAAGAGCCGAAGCCCCTTTTCCTTCAAATTTTTCAAGAGCTTGTCCACACCGGGATAGGGTGAAACCTTATATTTCCCTCCGTCCTCCTGATAAAACCGGCGAAACACCGCAACCGCTTCCTCGATCTGATCCTCCGGCACGCCAAATTCCTTAAAGGTATACCGCAGGGGAGGGCCAACGAACAGCCGCATAGCTTCGTCGTCTCCCGAAGGAATGCCGAAATGCTCCAAAGCGTGCCGGGCGCAGTGGATGACACCTGCCCCGGTGTCGGCAATGGTGCCGTCAAAGTCAAATAAAACACATTTTGCCATAGGTCTGCTCCTTATTTCCGGGTCTTTTCCAAAAGCGCATAGGTCAGCTTCAAGAACCGCTCCCGGTCAGCACCCAGAGCAACATAACAATTCCGGGGGCGGTCGGGGTAGGTTCTGGTGTCGCAAATGGTCTGTCCATCCGCAAAGCCGCCGCTGATGTCCACATCCACCCGGAAGAAATGGATATCCCTTAAAACCGCCGGGTCGATCACATAGGCAAGTGCCAGAGCATCGTGCAGCGGAGCAGAGCCGGGGATCTCCTGAGGCTGATAGGCATCGTAGGCAGTAATACGCATATCCAGAATGTCTGCCACACAGCAGGTAGCCGCCGAGCCGATCTCCCGCAGCCTTTGGCAGTCCTCCCGGGTGAGGTTGGACTGGTGGGTGGCATCCAAGGGAACCATCATTACAGGAACGCCGGCGGTGAGAACGATCTGCGCGGCTTCCGGGTCTTTCCAGATATTAAACTCGGAAGCGCAGGTGGCGTTAAACACCTTGAAGCCACCGCCCATGAGGACGATCTCCTTGATTTTACCGCTGATCTCCGGGGCAATGCGCAGAGCCATGGCGATGTTGGTAAGAGGCCCGGTGGGAACAAGGGTGATGTCCCCCTGAGATTCCATGAGGGTGCGGATGAGCCAGAATACGGCGTGCTCCTTTTGGGGCTTGGTGGTGGGCAGAGGCAGGGGCAGGCGGTCGGTGTGGTAAACAATGACCTCGCCCTTTTCGTTGACCTTTTCCGGCGCAACCCCGGTCATGCCGTTGTATTTTCCGTGACGGTTGGGCAGAAGGTTGGCAACCATAGGCTCGCTGCAGCCTGCGTAAACGGGAATATCCATGCCCAGTGCTTCCACAACAGCCAGGGTATTTTCCGTGGTCAGTTCCAGTCCCTTGTTTCCTGCCACGGTGCAGATGCCCAAAAGGTCGATTTTCTCCGAAAGTGCCGCCAGCATAATGGCTACGGAATCGTCAGAGCCGGTATCACAATCCAGAATCACTTTTCTTTTTTCTTCCATAGAAACCTCCCCGGGCAGCCATGCCCTGTTTTTTGGTAGCATTAAGAGCTTGTCTGCTTCCATTATAGCGCAAAAAGCAGCCCTTGCCTATAGGGAAATGCGTAATTTTTGTGGACGACATAGCAAAAAATCCTCCCGCAGGACTTCTGCTGGGAGGTTTCCGCATTTCCTTAGCCGGGTGTATCACCGAAAATCAAAAAGCTCTTTGGGAGATATTTCCAGCACTTCACACAGCCTGAAAATAACGTCCAGAGAAACACCCACATTGCCCAGTTCGATGGCACTGATGTGGCTGCGGTCAATGTCCACCTGCTCCGCAAGCTGAAGCTGAGTCAACTTTTTTCTTTTGCGGTAGTAGACAACATTTAGTCCGAATTTTTCATACAGATTTTTATACTCCTGCTTCATCCTGCATCACCCCGCGTATATTCTATTCCCCGGCAGCCACTTATTAAACCTTGTGATAATAGCGAGCCGGTATTGACACAAGTCATTTTCGGTATTAAAATAGATTTTATAGCAAGGGGGGTGATTATATGCGCGACGAATGGAATGATGAGGCGTTTTCCCATATTCAAAAAATGGCAGAGCGAGACGAATTTCATTCCAATTTACGCGCAAACAGGTGCATAAATTGGAGGGCACACTAAAAACTCCCCCTGCCGCATTGGGCAAGGGGAGCATTTCATTCAGATTTCTCTGCGTCCCTCCAGGGCTCTTAAAAGTGTTACCTCGTCGGCATACTCCAACTGGCTGCCCACAGGAACGCCATAAGCAAGGCGGGTGACCTTGATCTCCATGGGGCGCAGCAATCGGGAAAGGTACATGGCAGTGGCTTCGCCCTCGGTGTCCGGGTTGGTTGCCATAATGACCTCCCGGATGCCGCCCTCCGCCACCCGACCCAGAAGCTCACGGATGCGGATATCGTCCGGCCCTACATGACCCAAGGGAGAGATCACACCATGCAGCACATGGTACACGCCCCTGTATTCTCTTGCCCGCTCCAAAGCGACCACATCTCTGGGCTCTGCCACCACGCACACAAGCCCCTGATCTCTCCGGGCATCGGAGCAAATGGGGCAAAGCTCCCGATCCGTTAAATTCTGGCAGCGGGGACAGGTTTTGACCTTCTCCCGGGCTTCCAAAATCGCCTGGGCAAAGCCCTCTGCCTCCTCTTTGGGAAGGGACAGCACATGAAAAGCCAGTCTTTGGGCTGTTTTTCCCCCGATACCGGGCAGGCGGGCAAATCGTTCTGTCAGCCGCTCCAAGGCGGCGGGAAAATACTGCACCTTAGAACAGACCTCCCAGATTCAGACCGCCGGTGAGCTTGCTCATGCTGGCGTTTGCCTCGGCTTCAGCGGTGCGCATGGCTTCGTTGACGGCGGCGACTACCATATCCTGCAGCATTTCCACATCATCGGGATCAACGGCTTCCGGCTTGATCTCCAGAGCCAGCAGCTCCTTGCCGCCGTTTACCGTAGCCTTGACCATGCCGCCGCCGGAGGTCGCGGTATAGGTTCTGCTCTGTATTTCCTCCTGCATCCGCATCATATCCTGCTGCATCTTTTGTGCCTGCTTCATCAGAGCCGCCTGATTCATGCCGCCCATGGGAGCTCCCCGAAATCCACCTTTTGCCATATTCGTATTCTCCTTTTATTGCATAAGTTTTGTATTGCGAACCCTTACCCTTTTGGGGTTCTTGGTCGAATTTTTTATCTGAATTTTATAACATCCTGATGTTCTTTGCTGAAATCCACCAGCTTTTGAAATCTCGCGCTGGCTTGGGGCTTGGTTTCCATATTCACCGCCACAGCCCGGACAGTTTGCCCCAGCATAGACGAGGCGATCCTGCCTGCCCCTTCCAGAATGGGGGCTTTATTGATGGTATCATACACGAAGGTATTGACACAGCGCAGCTCCAGCACCGGCATTTTCAGCACGCCCACCACTGCGGCGTTTTCCCCCGTGACGAAGAAGCCCCGCTCTATGGGACTCAGCTCCGGGGACAGCTTGCTCACCAAATCTGCCCAGAAGCCCACAGGAGTCTCCACCACCGGAGGCGGTGCTTCCGTGGGGGGAGCATCCTCATCACCGGGCATGGGGGGACGGTCATCCTCCACCTCTATGGGTTTCTCCTGTACGGTCTTTTGTTCTTTAACCGCCACGGTTATTCCCGAAGCGACCGCTTCTTCCAAGCGGCTGAGCCGTGCGTTCATGGACTCCGCGTCCAGAGAAAGCTGGCTCTGGCACAGGCGAAGGATACAGACCTCTCCATCCAGTCGGGTCTTGCCACCTCT
>JAZNYB010000111.1:0-2220 GCA_045594185.1 Faecousia sp.
ACAGGACGGAACGGGTTAAAAACAGCACATTGGATACCGTGTTTTTTTAACTGTTTGGGATAGTTATTGGGGAGAGTGAAAAAGCAGCCCATGTCATCGTAAATCAGACGCACTGTTACCCCTTGTGCTGCCTTTCTTTTCAAAACCTCCAGGATACTGTCCCACATAACACCGTCCTGAACGATGAAGTATTCCAGAAATATGTATTTCTCTGCTTTTTCAAGTTCCGGCAACAGCGTTTCAAGCATTTTTTCTCCCGGTGTCAGATAGCTTGCTTTTGTATTGGCATATATGGGAAAACCGGCAGATTCCTGTAAATAGCAGATTTGGGAACGATGCTCGGGGAGCTGCTGCACCGCCGCTTCATAGCAATTCCCGGACAAGGCATATAATGGCTTCGCTTTGTTTTGAGCATGGAGCGCCTCTTTTGTAAAACGCCACTTGGAGGATTGAAATGTAAAGAGCAGATACATTAGACCGCCGAACAACGGAAAAGCAAGGATCAGAATTGCCCACGCAGTTTTATAGGCCCCTTTATCGCGTTTGGAAACGATATAAAGAACCGCCACAATGCTAACGATTGTCAGCAAGCGGCTGAGCTGACGTGAAAGCTGACTGCCGCCAACTACAAGATTTACTAAAAACCACACCTGCAGCAGTAGCAGAAGAATGGTCAGTACCCTTCTGCGAAACAGCGTTCTAAGCCAGCGCTGGCGCATAACGATCCCTCCTTTCCTCGTAAATTCAGTTTCTTTTTAGTTGCTCACAAGTTTCCCAAAACTCTTTTGCTGTGCGCTCATAGGTTTCCTTTTCCACAAGATAGCTCATACAATGATCCGCTCCCGGCACGATCAACAGGCGTTTTTCTGATGCGCAAGCCTTGTAGTTTTCGTAGGTCATCTCAACCGGTACAAAGTGGTCATCCGTTCCGTGGGCAAAGAAAACAGGAATCTTGCAATGCTTTAGTGCCTCTATCGTTGACGCAGCACCGGCTTCCATGTGTATTTTTTGTTGGCACATCCGATCTGCGCCTCCTTTGTGCAGCGCATAGGGAACATGAAGATTATTTTCCGATACATGTTTCCAGATTGCATGAGGAGAAGTAAAAGCACTGTCAGCCGCAATTCCGCGAACATTGTCCGGAAGTTCCAATTCAGACGCCATCAGCACAGAAGTCGCTCCCATGGACACACCTGCAAGATAAACAGGCAGGCTTGTCCCCATCCGTTTATTGACCCAGTTGACCCAATCCAGACAGTCGAAGCGTTCCAACAGTCCGAAGCTCATATGATCGCCGCCGCTGTTGTTTTGCCCCCGTTGTTCAGCAAAAAGAACAGAGCAGTTATTGTTATGCCAGAAGTCTGCAATCAGGCCAAAGTCCTGCGACCATGAAGAGCGCCAACCATGCATTGCCACAATAATTCTTTCCGGGGTTGCACAAGGATACCAATGGCCTACAAGGGAAACACCGTCACACCCATCGATCTGCACCAGTTCACAGCCGCTGTTTTCAAGCTGCAGCGCTGCAGCCTCTACCATCTCAGTGATCTTTATCAATTCCGGGGAACCGGCAAGACGCTCTTTTCCTTTATTCCTTTCCTGCGGCTCAACACGATCCATGGCTATTTTCATCATCTTCCTTGTTAGAAGATGATGACCAAGTAAGGAGAACGCCGTACCTACAGCTCCTATTATCAATCCCTTCTTCAATGTTCTGTTCATGGCATTTCCTTTCACGATGTAGAGGTATTTGTTTGTTCATCGGGCTGTTTCTTTGCTCGAAGTCTACGGCGATATATGTAATATAGGAGCAGCGACGAAAGCGAAAGTGTGACCATCAAGATGGCTGAAATCCAAAATGCCGGAGATTTCGGGTCTTGGATGCTGCTGCCTAAAAGGGTCGCCAGAACCATTCCGGGCAAAACACCTAAAGTACCTGCAACAATGTTTTTCCAGAAAGGCATTCGCGTTGCACCTAAATACATGGTGACAATATCTCCGGGTAGGCAACTGATGACTCGCAGGAAGAAGCAGAGGAAAAACGGCCCCTCCTGCTGTTTATCAATGATTTCTCCCAACCGCGGATATTTCTGAACGACTTTTTGAATTGCATCAATTCCTCCAAAGTGGCCAATTCCGTATGGGATTGTTAAGACGATCAACAACCCGGCAAGGTTTATTCCCAATGCCATCAATGGAGAAAAAAGATGTCCGGCTGCT
>JAZNYB010000112.1:0-2440 GCA_045594185.1 Faecousia sp.
AGACGGTGCACAGGTAGCATCTACGATCATCGTCCCGCTGTTATCATCATTGTCATCATCGTTTTTATCGTCCCGGGCTTCTTGAATGATCATTTCATTGATTTCGGCCAGGATTTCCGGTGTAATCCGCTTGCGAAAATGTACCATCAAGGATGCATCGAAAGGCGGCTCGCTGTCATCAAAACTGGGGTAGCCGCAGAAATATTGAAGGTACGGATTTTCCTGGATCTGCAAAGTAAGCTCTTCATCAGAATAGCTGTACTCCTGCTGGATAATCAAGGCGCCCAAAGCAAGGCGAAGAGGCTTCGCCACATTTCCGGTTTTGGAGGGAAACAGGGCTGCATACCGCCCCTCAATCTTGCCCCAGGGAATGATCTGTGCCTTCTTTACCCAGCGGTTATCTTCTCGCAGTTTCATCCCAAGAGGCTGCTGAAAATCTGTCAAACTGATCTGTCCATCACTATAGCGATACATGACTTCCCCTCCAAGTGCAAGGTTTTTGACCGGTTTTTGCCATTTCCCTTGCACTTATTATACCATAAAATTGCCAAAAAGTCATGTGTTCCAATGGTTTTGGAGTTATTCAGGAGACATTAAATAGATCAGCATAGTTTTGTGTTCCTTCTGTGTGAAGTAAGGGTATGTCCGGCATGGGAACCGGCGGCTTTATTATAGTCGGTTTATCCGGCTTTCGCAAGTCTCTTTTCCCTTTGGGATAATGTTTGCGTTCGGAGCCCCAATCCGGTGGCTTGTGTCCAAAGACTCCCTGATTTCCCGGGGGGTGGGAACCCTGTCAGTCCGCACCTTCTTCACTGGCTTTGTCGGGGGAAATAATAATCAGATTCTTTCGGGCAACGGCAATAAGCAGCTCCATTCTTGTGCGGTAGCCGGTCTTCTCCAGGATCTTACTGAGATGCCAGCGAACATTGGCTTTGGTGCATCCCAGCATGGAAGCCGCATCCTCATCACTGGTGCTCTGCATAAGCGCCCGCATCACATCCAGCTCATAGTGGGTCAGTTCATAGCTTGTTGTAAAGCCCAGTCTGACCTCCGGTGTCTTTTCCGGAAAGATATGTTCCCCTGCCACGGTTCTGTCCATAACGGAAAGGAGCTCCCCATGGCTGGCATCCTTATACCAAAAGCTGTCAGCCTTTGCCGCTTTGGCTTTTTCGATGAAGGTATGCTCTGCCATAGAGGTAACAATGATGATCCGGATCTGGGGGAATTTCTTTTTGATCACGGCTGCGGCCTCAATGCCGCTTTCGTCCCGGGCGGTACACACATCCATTAAAATGAGGTCGACCCCTTCATACATACAGAACAGCTCCGCATCGGCGGCATTGGATAAGATCCCTGCCAGGGTATAATTCTCCGAAGACCGGATGATGGATTCCATATTCTCCTGGGCCATCTTCTGATCCTCCACAATAAGCACACGGGTCACAGAAAAACCTCCTCTCCTTTGGGTACGGTAACGGTCAGCTCAAACCGGGGAAGGGATTGCACCAGCATACTGCCTCCCTCCCGCTCCACACGGCGGCGCAGGGTAGAAAGGCCGCCGCCTTCTGTGATCTCGCTTTCGGGCTGCTTGCCGTTATTGGTGATGGTAACGGTAGCTGTGGTTTCGGTTTCGGTAAAGTCCGCATACAACTCACTTGCCTGGGCATGGCGGACGGCGTTGGTCACACATTCCCGCACGGCACAGGTGAGGATATAGGCGGCTCCCTCCTGCCTGGGAAGCTGACCTGTTTGAATAAAGCCAACCCTAAGGGATGCACAGGCTTTTCGGATCTGGGAGAGCATATCCTCATCCGGTGTATCGTTGTTATACTTCAGCATGGACACGGCTCTCTGCCAGGAAATTACCACACTGTCCGGGATGCGTTCTCCCGCATCCTCCCGCAGATAGGTCTGCGCCGCCACAAGACATCTGCCCATTTCGTCATGGACCCGCATTTTGGCGTTGAGGATCTCCTCCTCCCGGGTGATGGCAACCACATTGGCAGACAGCTTTTGCAGCTCTGTCCGAACCCTTCTCAAGGATTCCGTTTCCTGCTGTAGCTCCACACGGCTTTTATGCAGATCGGTGGTGTCCGTGGCGGTAAACTGGGTATAGACCGTACCGTTTTCATAGAGGAAGGTGCGCTTTTCCAACTGCCACGCCCGACCATCGGGAAGCACAAAGACCTTTCCCTCTTTCCGTGCCCTTCCGGAAAGCTTGGGTTCTTCTCCCAGACAGTCTTCCAAATCCGTGATAAACTGAACATCCTTGCCGGTGACGGCGAAGCTGAACCGGTGCATAGCCCGATTGCAGAGCACGGGCAAACCTGCTTCATTGAAAAAGCATACGCCGGTGGGCAGGTTGTCAAAGGCTTCTTTAATGGAGGTATTATTGATGGTCTTGCGGTTTTTGGTTTCCCGGAGGCCAGACCAGACTGCA
>JAZNYB010000113.1:0-2111 GCA_045594185.1 Faecousia sp.
TGAGCCGGCTGAGATAAAACGCCATGTTGGATGAACCCAGAAGATAGGACAGGATGACCACAAAGATATAACCCATAGGAATACCCCTTTCTGTTTTGTGTGTGGAGGATTTTAGCTTGCCGGTGTATTTTTCTCCGAACCCTTGGGAGAGCGGAGCTGCCTGTTCCTCCGGCTGACTCTATGCTCTCCGTTACCGCCGGAACGCCAGATACCCTTCCAAAATCAGGGAAGCGGCCACGGCATCCACGGTGTTTTTCCGCTTCTTTCCGTGGTAATTGTGGGCAGACAGGATCTGGTGGGCTTCCACCGTTGTCCTTCTCTCGTCCCACAGCTTTACACTCAGCCCCACGGCTGCCTCCAGCTTCCCGGCAAATTCCCGGTACAGCTCCGCCCGGGGGCCTTCTGTGCCGTCCATGTTCCGGGGGAAGCCCATGACCAGCTCGCCCACATCGTTTTCTTTTGCAATGCGGCAAATTTCCGCAATGGTCTTTTCCGGGCTGTGGCTGTGGATCACCGTGGTAGTGCCAACGATGCTGCACAAAAGATCGGAAATGGCAACTCCGGTGCGGGCGTCGCCGTAGTCAATGGCCATAATTCGCTTCATAATGGGGATACCTCCTGTAACATTTGGTTTTGCCCCTATTATAACGAAAAAAACCGGAAAAATAAAGAAAAAAGTTGTTGACCTTGGGAGGTTTCTGTGCTAGAATGGTTCTACCTGCGAAAAGGGCTTTTTTTGTGCGCCTTTTTCAGCCCCGGATGGTGGATGATCGTAGTTGCACCCACCCCTAAATCTTTCTAGCCGGGGTCATACAGGGAGGCAATTTTTAAGGAGGTGCCGTTATGCGCGTGAAAATCACACTGAGATGTTCTGAGTGCAAGCAGAGAAACTACAACTCCATGAAGAACAAGAAGAATGACCCTGACCGTCTTGAGATGAAGAAGTATTGCAGATTCTGCAAGAAGCACACCGTCCACAACGAGACCAAGTAAGGGACAACGCGGAAAGGGTGAAAACAATGGCTGAAGTCAAAAAGGAAAATTGGTTCAAGAGAACCGGCAAGCGCGTTTCCAAGTTCTTCCGTGAGCTTCGCAGCGAGCTGAAGAAGGTCGTATGGCCCACCTGGAGCCAGGTGTTCAAGAATGCTCTGACTGTCGTGTTGTGCGTTGTCATCGTTGGCGCGTTCATTTGGGTATTCGACCTGGTCGCCCAGTATGGTGTTCAGGCTCTTCTGAGCATTCGTAACCTCATCGGGTAACGGAACATGGCAGATACCGCGAAATGGTATGTGGTGCAGACCTATTCCGGCTACGAGAATACGGTCAAGGCCACCATTGAGAGATCCGTGGAGTCCCGCAGTCTGCAGGAAATTATCCATGCCGTCTCTATCCCCATGGAAACTGTGACGGAGATCACAGACTCCGGCGTAACCAAAACCGTGGAACGCAAGGTGTTCCCCAGCTATGTTTTGGTGAAGATGGTCATGACCGACGAGTCTTGGTACATCATCCGGAACATCCGTGGTGTCACCGGCTTTGTTGGAGCTGCCGGAAAGCCTGTCCCCCTGACGGAGGATGAGGTCTACGCTATGGGCGTGGAAAAGCGTCAAATCGTTGTCAACTATGCTGTTGGCGATACCGTCCGCATTGCGGATGGGCCTCTGACATCCTTCAACGGTGTCGTGGAGGCTTTGGATCTGGAAAAAGAAAAGGTCCGTGTGATCGTGTCTATGTTTGGTCGTGAAATTCCCACCGAACTGGATCTCGATCAAGTTGAAGTTATCCCCCAGTAAACGCATCGGCCGTTTTTTACGGCGGACCGTGGGAGGGGCAAAGGCCCCGACAAGGATGCACAGAAAATGTGCATGAACCACATTTATTCAGGAGGTGCTTATAATGGCACAGAAAGTAACCGGTATTATTAAACTGCAGATCAATGCAGCAAAGGCGACTGCTTCCCCCCCTGTAGGCCCCGCTCTGGGTCAGCACGGCGTGAACATCGCTGCCTTTATCAAGGAGTTCAACGCTCGTACTAAGGATCAGGAAGGCAACAAGATCCCTGTTGTCATCACTGTTTATGCTGACCGCAGCTTTACCTTCATCACAAGTCG
>JAZNYB010000114.1:0-3700 GCA_045594185.1 Faecousia sp.
GGCTCTTTCTCCCAGAAATTCGCAAATGGGTTCATTTGCACGATACTGAGATCATAGGCGTCTTTCCTATGATCCCACGAGGTGAAACACATTGACAGAGCTTTCCAAAATCCGTAATTTTTCCATCGTGGCACACATTGACCACGGTAAATCCACTTTGGCTGACCGGCTTTTAGAGGAGTGCAAGGCGGTAGACCAGCGGGAAATGGCAGACCAGATCTTAGACTCCATGGACTTGGAGCGGGAGCGGGGCATTACCATTAAGGCCCGTGCTGTCCGCATGAAGTATACCGCTGACGATGGGGTGACCTATGACTTAAACCTCATCGACACCCCCGGTCATGTGGACTTTAATTATGAGGTTTCCCGTTCTCTTGCCGCCTGTGAAGGGGCAGTGCTGGTAGTGGATGCCTCTCAGGGCGTAGAAGCCCAAACCCTTGCCAACACCTATCTTGCCATTGACTCCGGGCTGGAGGTTGTTCCGGTCATTAACAAAATCGACCTGCCCGCTGCTCGCCCCGCCGAGGTCAAGGCCGAAATTGAAGACATTATCGGCGTTCCCGCCGAGGATTCCCCGGAGATCTCCGCAAAAAACGGCATTAACATTCGGGCGGTGCTGGAGCGCATCGTTTCCGACATTCCCGCTCCCACCGGAGACAGAGAAGCACCCCTGCAAGCCCTGATTTTTGACAGCCAGTACGACTCCTACCGGGGCGTTATCGTATATCTGCGAGTGAAGGAAGGCACGATCCGGGCGGGTATGGATATAAAAATGATGGCAACCGGGGCGGTTTATAGGGTGGTTGAAGTGGGAACTATGCAGCCTTTGGGACTGCAGCCCACGGCTGAGCTGGGTGCCGGCGAGGTAGGTTATCTCACCGCTTCCATTAAGACCGTTTCCGACACTGCTGTAGGTGACACCATTACCGAAGCCGCAAGACCGGCAAGTCAGGCCCTTCCCGGCTACCGCAGTGTGCAGCCCATGGTTTTCTCCGGCGTATACCCCGCAGACGGCTCTAAGTATCAAGACCTGCGGGAAGCCCTGGAAAAGCTGAAATTAAACGATGCCTCCATGACCTATGAACCGGAAAGCTCCATTGCTTTGGGCTTCGGCTTCCGCTGCGGCTTTTTGGGACTTCTCCACATGGAGATCATTCAGGAACGGCTGGAGCGGGAATACAATCTGGATCTTATTACCACCGCCCCCAATGTTGTCTACCGTATCACCAAGACCGACGGCACGGTTATAATGGTGGACAATCCTCTGAACTATCCCGACCCCGCTGAAATCGAGCTGGCAGAGGAGCCTTATGTAAAGGCAAGCCTTATGGCTCCTCAGGAATATGTGGGCAACATCATGGACTTGTGTACCTCCCGCCGGGGAGAGTTTAAGGATATGGTGTATTTGGATGCCACCCGTGTGGAGCTTCACTATCAAATGCCCCTGAACGAAATAATTTATGACTTCTTCGATGCTCTGAAATCCAGAACCCGTGGCTACGGTTCTCTGGACTATGAGCTGGACGAGTACCGTCCCTCCAAGCTGGTAAAGCTGGATATTCTGCTCAACGGTGATGTGGTGGATGCCCTGAGCTTCATCCTCTTTGCGGATAACGCCTATCCCAGAGCCAGAAAGATCTGCGAAAAGCTGAAGGAAAACATTCCCCGCCAGATGTTTGAAATCCCGGTGCAGGCAGCGATCGGCGGCAAGGTCATCGCCCGGGAGACCATCAAGGCTTTGCGGAAAGATGTGCTTGCCAAGTGCTACGGCGGCGACATCACCAGAAAGAAAAAGCTTTTGGAAAAGCAGAAGGAAGGCAAGAAACGGATGCGCACCTTCGGCACTGTGGCAGTTCCCAGCGAGGCGTTTATGGCGGTTCTCAAGCTGGATGAAGATTAAAGCAATACCGATCCTGTAGGTGGTTTTATGGCAACAAGAGCAAAAAATGATAAAATACCCTTGGGGATCTACATTCACGTCCCCTTTTGCCGCAGCAAATGCGAATACTGTGACTTCTATTCCATGGGCGGCCCCAAGGAACGCCGTCTTGTCGAAGATTATTTGGATGCTGTGTGCGATCACATTAAGGAAGCCGGGGCATTGGCTCCCAACTACCGGGTAGATACGGTCTACTTTGGCGGCGGCACTCCCTCCTTTTTGGGCTGGGAGGGCTTGACCCGGATGATGACCGCCCTTCGCCGCCGCTTTGATGTTTCTGCGGATGCTGAAATAACCTTTGAAGCAAACCCGGATTCCGTCACAGAAAAGCTCCTGCGGCGATTAAAGGCAGAGGGCTTTAACCGCATATCTCTGGGTGTCCAGACAGATAATGATGATCTTCTGAAAAAGCTGGGCAGACCCCACAACTACCGGCAGGTGGTGCAGGCGGTGAAGCTGGCAAGGGATATGGGCTTTAACAACATCTCTCTGGACCTCATTTACGGTCTGCCCGGACAGAGCCTTTATGACTGGCAGGAAACCTTGACCCATGTGCTGAAATTAGCCCCGGAGCATATTAGCTGCTACGGCTTGAAGGTAGAGGAAGGCACGCCCCTGTGGGATTACAGAGAGGCTGCCAATCTTCCCGATGACGATGTACAGGCGGATATGTATGTGACTGCCGTTCGGATTTTGAAGGATCACGGCTACGCGCAGTACGAAATTTCCAACTTCGCCCGCCGTGGTCTGCGCTCCAGGCACAATCTGAAATACTGGACTGAGGGCGAATACCTGGGCTTCGGTCCTGCGGCTTCCTCTGATTTCGCGGGAAAACGCTTCACCATTGCCCCCGATGTGCGTGGCTATGTGGAAGCCATCAAAAAGGGCGGCGCGATCTTAACGGATTGTCAGGAAGTACCCGCAAGAGAGCGGGCAGGGGAATATCTCATGCTTCGGCTTCGTACCACGGAAGGAATCGAAGCTCAGGAATACACCACCCGCTTCCTTCTTCCCTTTGAACCCATTGAACAGCTCATGCACCGATACGCCGGGCAGGATCTTGCTGTGCTGGATAACGGTCGCTGGCGGCTGACCCCCAGAGGATTTTTGGTGAGCAACAGCATTTTGGTGTCCCTTTTGGAAGCGCAGGAGCGGTCGCAGCCCCTTGCGAAGCGCAGATATTAAAATATTTTCGCAGTGAAATTCGCCATGGTGAGAGATTGCAACCCTATATTGCGCCTCTCTCCCCGATTCTACTCCGCATTGACTTTTACCACAATATATGAGAAAATAACCCAAACTTTTTACACAGAAGGAAGGAAATATTTATGTTCCAGTCCAGAACACACAACTGCGGCGAGCTGCGGCTCTCCCACGCCGGTCAGGAAGTCACCCTTGCCGGCTGGATGGAAAATGTCCGGGAAGTGGGCGCAAACTTCGCCTTTATCGTTCTCCGGGATTTCTACGGCACTACCCAGATCGTTGTGGAAACCGAGGAAATGATGCGCATTGTCAAGGGCATCAACAAGGAATCCACCATTCAGGTTTCCGGCATTGTCCGGGAGCGGGAAAGCAAGAATCCCAAGCTTCCCACCGGCGAGATCGAGGTCGTCCCCCAGACCATTACCGTTTTGGGCAAGTGCCGCCACAACCAGCTCCCCTTTGAGATCAACAAGAGCCGGGATGCTGATGAAAATGTCCGTCTGAAGTACCGCTATCTGGATCTGCGGAATCCCGCTGTGAAGAGCAACATTATCCTGC
>JAZNYB010000115.1:0-2396 GCA_045594185.1 Faecousia sp.
GAAGGAATTGATATTTGCAGGATTATTGGCTGGAACGGCCAAAACAACTTTGTTTTCCAAAATGTTGAAGCGGGTTTTTGTTACCACGCGATCCACTTCTTCCGTATTTACAGAAGGATCCGCGTTGATGTCCAATTCATCCATCTGCCTTTGGCCTGCGGAAATAAAAATATCGCAGTTGGCGCCATATAAGATCGCGTTTTTCAATGTGCCGGATGAGTCAAAGTAAAAGCGAATGGGGATTTCAGGATGTTCACTCAGATAGAGCCTTCTCAGTTCTGTCAAAGGTTCTTCCAAAGAGGCAGCAGCAAAAACAATAAGCTCGGGCCGTTCATTCTGTGGCTTACAGCCGGAAAACAGACAAATCAGCATGGCAGCCAGAAGGATAAAGGAAATGATTTTTTTCACAATATAGCCTCCTTGATTGGGATCAATTTGGAAAGCAGTACCGGTTTCATAGGTATGATACTATAAAATTTAGGAAAAGTAAGTTGCCAAAACAACATTTGTATGCTAGAATGAAGAAAAGGGAAGGGGAGTATTTCCATGGAAACCATGAAAGCATTGAGAGAAACCGGTCTGTTTGAAAATATACCGGACATTGTTATTTCACAATATATCCTGCCCTATTCCCAGACACGGAAACACAGGCAGGGCAGCTTCCTCATTATGCCCCAGGAGGCGGTGCGCCGGATATCCGTAGTCCTTTCCGGCTCTGTGCATATTCTTCATATATTCTCCGATGGGAATTACAGCCTGATGAATGTGACCGAGCCGGGGGAGCTGTTAGGGGCAGACCTGGCAGCCACCAAAACCCATATCTCCCCATACCATGCTGTGGCGGCATCGGAGGCAGAGGTCATTCAGCTTCCGGAAGATCTGCTGTCAAAGAGCCTTCCGGGGGAATACGGACAGACCGTACGGAACAATCTTTTGGGAATCATTTCCGATGAAAATATGAAAAAGGAATACCGCCTTGCTATTTTGTCCCGAAACGGACTGCGGCAGCGCATTGCGGCGTATCTCACCATGCAGGCGGCAAAGCGGGGGACAAGCTCTTTTTTGATCCCATTTTCCCGGGAGGAGCTGGCGGCTTACCTCTGTGTCAACCGAAGCTCCCTTTCCCATGAGCTGAGTTTAATGCGAAAAGAGGGGCTTTTGGATTTCCGCAAAAACCGATTCACCCTTTTGAAGCTGGGAGAAGGGGACACATGATAAATAAAACGCGGCAGCCCATTGACCGACTGCCGCGTTTTTCAGTTAATCGTCTTCCAATTCCGCAAGCATTTTGTTGTACCGCTTGACCTTGAAATGTTCGCTGATCATGTAGTCGAAAATGTAGGAGATCAAAAACATGGTGACAAAGCCGATCACCGCGGAAAGAGCGATGGCCGCGCCACGGCTTAAAGCGGGGAAGAAAAATTCCGTCAGCTCCAGATCAGAGGTGGTTTTTCCGAAGGCGATGAGCAGCGTTTCCATAATGGCGCAGGTGCCGGCAAAAATGCAGCTTCCAAGGGCGTAATCCTTTTTTCTGGCTCGGCGATCCTCTTTGCTGCTTCCCAGGGGCAGAGGCTTTCCCCAAATGTCCTTTGGCTGCTCCACATCACCCAGAAACCGCCGTGCGATAATGATCACGGCGCATCCTCCCAAAAGGGCGAAAAATTCCCAGCCGATCTCATCTGTTTGAATGAGCTTAACGGTCATAGCCACCACAAGGCACAGGCAGAGGAAGCTATAGCCACAAGCCGTGGCTTTTGCTTGGATCTGCTTCTGCCGCTCGTCCATGGGTTCGATTTTTGTCTTATTCTTCATTGCTTTCTTCCTCCCAAAATAAGTCGTTTAAGGTTTTGTGTGTGGCACGGCAAATGGCAATGCACAGCTTCAGGGTGGGATTGTAGCTGCCGTTTTCAATTGCGCCGATGGTCTGCCGGGTCACGCCCACCGCTTTCGCCAGATCATCCTGAGACATATCGCACTCAATGCGGGCGATTTTCAGCCGCTTGTTTTTCATAGGCTTCCCTCCTTGCTTTGGATTGTAGCAGATACAAAACAAAATGTCAAGTATATATTACATAATATTTTATAAATTTTGCAAACTGTAAGGTTGCCCAAGGGGTAAGGGGGAGAGCTGGAGCACCGACAAAATTTTTCCTGATTTTGCGAAATTATGCTTGACAATGGGGAGAAAATCGTGTATTATAACCAAGCTGATTGCAGCCGCCCACAGCTTTAAGCCGGCTCTGGGATGACAATTCATGGAGAAGTCGCGTAGCTGGCCGAGCGCGCACGATTGGAAATCGTGTATACCCCAAAAGGGTATCGAGGGTTCAAATCCCTCCTTCTCCGCCAAAAATCGCCAAGCTTCGTAAGAAGGTTGGCGATTTTTACTTATTCAC
>JAZNYB010000116.1:0-21511 GCA_045594185.1 Faecousia sp.
CATGGTAGATCCTGAGCTGGACGCGGAGAAGCTTAAAGCGAAGGGCGTGACCTTCAGCACCGGGGAGGTGATCATTGCGCAGTCTAAGGTTGAGTCTTTCCTTGACATGATCGACGAACGGGCGGAAATCATCATTGTCCCTGTTGGTACTGCTGTTGTGCTGGAGGATGTCACCTTGGTTAAAGATGCCCTGCGCCGCCACGGAAACCGGCTGTATGTGATCGGTGATGTGACCGTCCCTGAAGATGCGGGTGCGTTGGAGGAATTGGCGTATCTCAATGTGCGTGGTGATGTTAAGGTGACAGAGGCGCATAAGGAAAGGCTGCTGGGGGTTTTGACTGCGATCTCCGGCGAGGTGAAGGTCGCAAAGCCCACGGGAGCGATCCTGGAGGATAAGCCATTCGTAAAGATCACGAAATGGATGCTGGAACAGCAGCCGCTGGGAATGGATGTCTGCGATTGCGCTGTTGTGCAGATTGCGGATGATGTTCCCAAGGAGCTGATCGTAGAGCGGCTGCGTATTGAGGATTGCGGTGTGGTAAAGTGCTGTGAGGAGCTGGAGGACGCGGTTACCATGATCTGCACCGATGTTGGTCACATTGGGGCAGAAGGCGATGACGGCATGGGTATCGGGGGCATGCTGAGAGATGCCGTGGGCGGGATCAAGGGTGTTCTGGAAACCAAGGTTATCAATGCTGCCGATTATGTATTATAAAGCCTTCCACAAATTCTCCACAAGAAATTGAAAATTCTTTGGGTTGTGGTTACTGTGCCATTTAGCCCGAAAAGCTATCCACAGCCTGAAAACTACCCATAAGCAAACGGAGGACTCCATTTCTGGAATCCTCCGTCTTTTGGTGCGCCCGGTGAGCGCGCGTTCTATAGGGTGAAAGTCCCGAAGCCGCCCGATCGCCTTTATATCAGCGGTACAGGGGGAACTTGGCGCAGATGTCGGCTACGGTAGCCCGAACCTCGGCGGCAGAGCCCTCAAAGTCCTTTGCGGTCAGAGCGATGCAGTGAGCGATGCGCTTCATCTCCTCCTCGCCCAGACCACGGGTGGTAACGGCGGCTGTGCCGATGCGGACACCGCTGGTCACGGTGAAGCTCTGGGGGTCGCCGGGGATGGAGTTCTTGTTCAGGGTGATGTGGTTGGCATCCAGACGGGCCTGCAGCTCCTTGCCGGTAATTCCCATGGGGCGCAGGTCGGCAAGCATCAGATGGTTGTCCGTACCACCGGAGACCAGATCAAAGCCTTCAGCCAGCATGGCATCAGCCAGAACACCGGCATTCTTCACAACACGGCGCGCATAGTCCTTAAAGCTGTCGCTCATGGCTTCCTTGAAGCAGATCGCTTTGGCGGCGATGACATGCTCCAGAGGGCCGCCCTGCATTCCGGGGAACACAGCGGAGTTCAGCTTTTTGGCAAATTCTTCCTTGGCGAGGATCAGACCGCCACGGGGACCACGGAGGGTCTTGTGGGTGGTGGTGGTTACGATGTCCGCGTAGGGAACAGGGTTCTGGTGCACGCCGCCGGCAACCAGACCTGCAATGTGCGCCATATCTACCATAAGAACAGCACCAACCTCGTGGGCGATGTCAGCGAAGATCTTGAAGTCGATGGCTCTGGGGTAAGCGGAAGCACCGGCAATGATCAGCTTGGGCCGGCTTGCCTTTGCGATATCCCGGAGCTGGTCGTAGTCCAGTCTGCCGGTTTCGTGATCCACATCGTAGGAAACGATGTTGTAATGCTTGCCGGAGAAGTTGGCGGGGCTGCCATGGGTCAGGTGACCGCCGTTGGCAAGGTTCATGCCCATCATGGTGTCGCCGGGCTGCAGCAAAGCGATCTGAACAGCCATGTTTGCCTGCGCTCCGGAGTGAGGCTGCACATTGGCAAACTCCGCGCCGAACAGCTCTCTGGCTCTCTGAATACAAATGGACTCGATCTCGTCCACAAATTCGCAGCCGCCGTAATAACGGTTGCCGGGCAGCCCTTCGGCGTATTTATTGGTGAGGATGGTGCCCATAGCGGCAATGACTGCGGGAGAAGCAAAGTTTTCGGAGGCGATCAGCTCCAAGCCGTTCTCCTGACGACCCAGTTCACTGGTGAGAAGCCCACCGATGATGGGATCAAACTGAGAGAGATAGCCGATGGTATCCACAGGTTTTCCGTACATGATAATTTCCTTCTTTCTTCATTTGCAAGGCAAAATATAAATCCACAGGCAGATCCCTATGTGTCCTTATATCAGAGACATTCGTCGTTGCCCAAAACTTTTCTTATGATAGCACAAATGCGTTTGGATAGCAAGCCGAAAAATGGTGGATTTTCCTGTTTTCTATTCGATATTTTACTATTTATCAAAAAGCAAAGTCGAAAAGTGCAAAAATATAAGTGTTTTGACATAAGAAGCGAAAACGCACGCCTGTGCCGGGGCACTTGTCAAGCTTTCAGGTTGCAAAAACCGACTAAAAAAGACCGTGAGTTATGGACAAACAATGGGTTAGCGATCTGCATATTTTGTCTGCTATGCTTGGCACAAGGATTCGCCCACCGAAAACGGGCAGAAAAAACCAGGAGGCATCCAACATGATGCGGGAAAACAATGGTCTTGACCTTCAGCGGTTCTCACCGGAGTCTGAAGGCGGGACAACGGGCGAAAACACCCCGTCCGACGCCGGGACGGAAATGAGCGGTGACCTTTCCTTTGAGGCACTGCTGAAAGAGAAGCCGGAGTATAAAGCCGCCTATGATGCCCGGGTGAAGCGGGCGATCGAGGGGCGATTCCGGCAAATGCGGCAATTGGAGGAGAGTCACGCCAAAGCTGCCCCTGTGCTTCGCGCGCTGGCACAGCGGTACGGTTTAAGCTGGCAGGAGGGTGAGGACACCCAGCCCCTTCTGGACGCGCTCTCCGCCCCACCCCAGCCCAGCCGGGAGGAACGGAAAAGCAAGCTGCGGGATCAGGTGACAGCGATGCGCGGTCGCTATCCTTCCTTCCGGCTGGAGCAGGAAATGAGAAACCCAATCTTTGGGCGTTTGCTTGCTCAGGGTACGCCTGTGGAAGCGGCCTATCGTCTGGCACATCAGCCGGATGCTCTCGCCCAGGCTATGGGCTACGCCATTTCCCGGACTCGTCAGGCATTGGCCGACCAGATGCGCTCCGGCAGCCGCCCCCCGGAAAACGCCATGACCCCACGCCTTTCCCCCCAAACCGCGCCTGACCCCAGAAGCCTGACTCCGCTGGAACGAAAGAACCTGCGCAGCCGGGTGGCAAAGGGAGAAAAGGTGTACTGGTAAAAGCAAGCCCAGGGGTCAAATCCATTCCAGGCAACCTCTGAAAACTGATTTTTGATGGT
Source organism: Faecousia sp. (assembly GCA_045594185.1). Taxonomy (GTDB): domain Bacteria; phylum Bacillota; class Clostridia; order Oscillospirales; family Oscillospiraceae; genus Faecousia. Next base: position 3,355 of record JAZNYB010000116.1, read on the forward strand.
AAGGGCAAAAGATTCGCCCAGAGCGCAAAAAGGAGTTTTCAGAGGTGCCCACTAAAAAGGAGAAATGACTTATGGAACTGAATTTGCAGAGATTTGCCGATGCCGGCACTACGGTGAACACCACCGCCGGCACTGCCAACGCTTACACCGGCGAGACTGCTCCTTCTTCGGATATGTCCGCCACCATGAAAACCTACTATAACACGGAGCTTTTGGAAAATGCCCGTCCCCAGTTGGTTTTTTCCCAGCTCGGTCATCATCAGGCACTTCCCGCCCGCCACGGCAAGACGGTGGAGTGGAGAAAGTTTGACACCTTCGACAAGGCTATGACCCCTCTGACCGAGGCAGTCATTCCCTCCGGCAAGAAACTGTCCATGACCTCCACCACGGTTGCCGTCCAGCAGTTTGGTGACTACACCACCATTTCCGACCAGTTGGATATGCACGCTGTTGACCCCATCATTCTGGGTGCCACCGAGGAAATGGGCGCGGCCGCCGGTGCTACCGCCGATACTTTGGTGCGCAATGTCCTTATGACCGGCACCAATGTGATGTACGCCCCCAAGGGAGCGGAAGCCGTGGAGTCCAGAGAAGCCCTCACCCCGGAGTGCAAGCTGACGCCCGATCTGGTACACAAGGCAGTCACCTGGCTGAAAAAGTGCAAGGCCCCCAAGTTTGACGGCCGCTGGTATGTAGCTGTCATTCACCCCAGCGTTGCCTATGACCTGACCTCCAGCGAGGAATGGCTGGAAGCCCACAAGTACGCCGCCGCCACGGAGATCTTTCAGGGCGAGATCGGTCAGCTTCGGGGCTGCCGCTTTATTGAGTCCACGGAAGCCCCCATCATTGAGGGCGGCGCGGACGGCGGCATGGTCTACGCCACACTGTTCTTCGGCAAGAACGCCTTTGGTGTTGTTGACCCCGAGGGCATGGGCATGGAGCTGATCGTCAAGGACAAGAGTCAGGTTGGCGGTCCTCTCAACCAGTTCTCTACCGTTGGCTATAAGTTTGAAGCTGCCACCAAGATCCTGTATCAGGAGCGCATGGTGCGGGTGGAGTCCGGCTCCTCCTTCTCCGGTGCCGATCAGGTCAACTGATTTTTTCATAAGGGGCTGGCAACAGCCCCACTTCAAAAAACAAGGAGGTAACAGCCATGTCCAAGATGGTTAAGGTTCGTCTGCCCAAGGCGCAGCAGGGGCAGGAGCAGGAGGTCTTTGTGGGTGTCAACGGTGTAGGCTACCGCATCCGCAAGGGTGTCGAGGTGTCCGTACCCGCTGCCGTAGCGGAGGTTTTGAGAAACGCCGAAGCCGCCGCCGATAGGAACGACCGCTTTCTGGAGGAAAATGTGGATCCCGAGATCCGCAAGTAAGCCATAGGGGTTGATCCCCGGGGGAGGGGCAAGTATAGCCTCTCCCCGTTTTTTGCAAGCAGAAAAGGCGTGCCATGGGGGGGCAAGAGGGGGATTTATATTATATCCAATGGGAGCAAAGCGACCATATATCGATTTTCCTTCGGGAAACATATCCTTTGCGCGAAGCGGAAATATGGACACTGCCCCACAAACCAAACCTCCACGCCGCTATACAAAAATACACCACAAGGAGGAATCTCTTTGACCATATATGAAGCCATAGATCATTTTGACAATTTGACTCACAACCAGCTCCCCCTGCCCACCAAGGTATACTGGCTCTCTCTGCTGGATTGCCATATCCACCGGGACATTCTTTCCACCCATGCAGACTGCGCCCCGGCGAACTTTTCCGGCTACACCCCGGACACCGACATTCAAACGGTGCTTCTTGTCCCCCATCCCTACGACGAGATCTACCGCTGGTATCTGGAAATGAAAACCTGGGACACCTTGGGGGAAATGGCAAAGTACAACAACGCCGCCCAGAAATATAACACCCTTTTGCTTTCCTTTATGGACTACATCAACCGCACCCGAAAGCCTCTGGGGAACGCGGAGCTGCGGTTGGTATAAGGAGGGATCATCATGTTTTATCCCAAGCTGCGGCAATACAGCACCAGCCGCCGTATTATCCAAAAATTTCCCGGCTATGACCGAAGCAGCCGACCCGGAGAGGGGGCTTTGGTGGAGATGGAAAACCTTTCCTCTGAGAGCTTTCCCACCCTTTCTCCCCGAAAGCCCCGGGGGGTGATCGCACAGTTTCAGTCTCCCCATGGGCTGTCCGGAAAAAACGGACTTGCTTATGTGGAGGGAAGCCGGCTGTACTATCAAGGGCTCTCCATTGATGGGCTGACCCTTTCGGAGGATGATGCCATGTGTCCCAAGACCTTGGTTTCCATGGGAGCATACCTTGTGGTGTTCCCGGATAAGGTGTACCTGAACACAGCAGACCTGACGGACTTCGGCTCTCTGGACAATGAACGGTCTGTGGAATGTACCGCTGACAACGGCATCCACTTCTCCCTTTGCCGGCAGGACGGCACGGTCTATGAAGCCTGCACCCTTTCTCCCCAGTCCCCGGAGAACCCCGCTTCGGGGGATCATTGGCTGGACAGCTCCGCAACACCCCCTGTCCTCAAGGTTTTCAGCGGCGATTCCGGACTGTGGGCAGAGATCCCCACCACCTATGTCCGTATGGAGGGGGCAAACATCGGCGCGGGCTTTTCCCGGTTTGACGGTGTGACCATCTCCGGGGCGGGGGAGGAAAGCCTCAACGGAAGTGCCGTTTTGCAGGCGGTTGATACCAATTACATTGTCATTACCGGCATGATCTCACAGAGCTTTACCCAAAATTCCGGCACTGTCACCGTCAGCCGGAAAGCTCCGGACATGGACTTTGTAACGGAGTGCGGCAACCGTTTGTGGGGCTGCAAGTACGGTCTGGCGGAGGGCAAGACGGTAAACGAGATCTACGCCTGCGCTTTGGGGGATGCCAAAAACTGGAACAAATTTCAGGGGCTTTCCACAGACAGCTACGCCGCCTCCCGGGGTTCTCACGGCCCATGGACAGGAGCGATCACCCATTTGGGCTGTCCTTTGTTCTTTAAGGAAAACGCCATTGAAAAGGTGTACCCCTCCTCCACGGGAGCCCACCAGATCGTCACCACCAACTGCCGGGGGGTTGAAAAGGGCAGTCACAAAAGCCTTGCGCTTGTGGGAGAGACACTCTATTACAAATCCCCAACGGACATCTGCGCCTATGACGGCAGTCTCCCGGTTTCCGTTTCCCGCCCTCTGGGAGATCTTTTGGGGCATGATGCTGTGGCAGGAAGTCTGGGAAGCCTGTACTATATCAGCTTTACCGATGACAAAGGGCAGTCTCATTTGCTGGTCTACGATGCCGCCCGGAATCTTTGGCACAGGGAGGATTCTTTGCGGGTCACGGATTTTTGCCGGGTTGGAAGCTCCCTTTTCTGTCTGGACGGAGAAAACCGCCTGCTGTGTCTGAACGGAACAGAAGGGCAGCCGGAAGGAAAAGTCTCCTGGTTTGCCCAAACCGGCCCTCTGGGACTGGATCGGGTGGACGAAAAGATCATTTCCCGGCTGAGTTTGCGGCTGGAACTGGAAAGCGGCTCTGATTTGGACATCTATGCGCGCTATGACGGAGAAGGCCCTTGGGTGCATGGGGCAAACCTGCGGGGCAAGGGGCTTGGTTCTCAGGTAGTCTCTCTGCTGCCCAGGCGGTGTGATCACTTCGCCCTGAAATTCAAGGGCAGAGGAACTTGCCGAGTATACAGCATCGCCATGATTCTGGAAGATGGGAGTGATGTGCAATGGCCCTGATCCTTTCCCCACCCGGTCAGTTTCAGGGAACGCCGGAGCAGCAGCTTCGCCAGTGCTATACCTATCTTTTCGGTTTGCATCAGCAGCTAAACGCCGCCATGCGTTCTTTGGATACGGCTGTAACCACCGCCACCGCCGCGGCGCAAAACGCCCGGTCAGCCCCCACAAAGGAATTGCAGAACTTAAAGTCTCTGGTGGTAGGAAACGCCTCTCTTGTGCGGCAGGAGATGGAAAAGCTGGAAACACAGCTTAAAGGGAGCTTCGTTGCCGTATCGGATTTTGGCACTTATCTCAAAGAGCTCAACGCCAGTCTGGAAGCGGACGCGGAAGCCCTGACCCAGTATTACAGCTTCCTGTCCTCTCTGGAAGCGGACATTGAAGCCGTGGACAGCTCCTTTCAGTCCTATCTTGTGCGCACAGAGGGATATATCCGCACCGGCATCGTGGACTATGAGGGAGAAATTCCTGTTTACGGTGTCGCCGTGGGACAGGGGCTTACCACCTTGGAGCAGGACGGGGAGACAGTCATCACCTCCGGGCATTTTCGCTCCACCTTTACCTCCCGGCGGCTCAGCTTCTGGCAGGGAGATACGGAGGTGGCGTATCTGTCTGACAACCGTCTGTACATCACCAACATCACCGTTCTGGGCTCTGTGAATCTGGGAGGCTCCTGGTCTGTGAGCCATGCCGGGGGCTTTACGGTAAAATGGATCGGCAGCTAAAAGGAGGACAACATGGAAGAAGCGACACATTATAAATTAGCTTCCTATCTGGGACACACGGTATATCTCACCGTTCAGGTGAAGGAACTCCGCCTTGGGGAGAATCAGTCTGTGGTGCTTTTGGGGATGTATGTGGAAAACGACAGCGGCACCACTGTCCCTTCTCTGGGAAGCAGCCGCCTGAGTTTGGGGGCATACAACGGCGGAGCGGAACAGAGCCTTACCTTTCCCACAGCCCTTGCGACTGCCGGTGATACCACCTGGCTGGCACAGGGACTGGAGCTGACCGTCACCCATGCTCCCGACGGCACCGCCACAGACATTCCCCTTAGCTGGCTCTGGAACATCCGTGCCTTGGGAGGAAAGCCCCTGTCCGGCTCGTTTGCCTTAGAGCTGCCCTCTCTGGATCTGGCTACGACCCCCGCGATCTATACCACAAATTACTATTCTCTGGGAGAAACCATGCGCCTGTCCGCAGACCCCTGTCAGACAGGGCTTACCCATGAGCTGTCCTATGATATTTTGGGTGTCACAGGAGAGATCGCCCGGGGCGTTTCCGGAGGGCTTGAATGGACGATCCCGGAGGAGCTGCTTACTGCCCTGACCTCCATGCACTATGCTTCTGTGGAGCTGGTCTGCGCCACATACAGGGGCGAGCTCTGTCTGGGAACAAAACGCCGCGGCTTCTATCTGAAGCCGGGAGATGTGGGCAGAATGAGCGGGCAGGAGGGCTGGTGTCGTTTTGTGCCGGAAAGCGACAATGAAATCACGGATGCCTGGGGTGTGTGTCTTGCGGGAGCTTCCCGGGTGCGGGCAGAGGTGGACTATGACAAGGTCATTTTGGCTGCGGGGGCAGATGTAAGCAAAGCCCAGCTTTATATTGACGGCAAGCCGTATGCCGGTCTTTCCTCCCCCATTCTGAGGGACAGCAACGCCCATACCTTCCGGGTGGTTCTGACGGATTCCAGAGGCTTTGGTCTTGCCTGCACGCGGGTCATTACCCCCTATCCCTATTCCCCTCCCACCCTGTCCGGGGCAGCTTGCTTTCGCAGTGGTATAGAAGGTAACGCAGACGATGCCGGGTCATTTCTCTCCCTCAGCTACACGCCCATTTTTTCTCCCGTAGGAGAACACAATCAGGCTGTGACAGAGCTGCTGCTCTATTCCCCTGCCGGCGCGCTTCTGGAAAGGGAAACCTTAAAGGGAAGCGGCGTATATCTGGGCAGTCTCAGTGCCCAAAGCTCCTACCGGGCTGTGCTGGTCATCACCGATTCTCTGGGTAATACCGGCTCTATGGCGTTTACCATCCCGCCCCAGACCGTAGCCTTTCAGATCCGGGAGGGGGGAGACGGTGCTGCCTTTGGAGGTCTTGCCACGGAATCCGACTGTCTGGACATTCAGTGGAGCCGCCTTCGTGTAGGCGGTGAGGAAGTAGCAGACTTCCCCGTGGAGCAAGGCACAGCGGGCGGCTGGACATATGAGAAATGGAAAAGCGGTCTTGCCCGGTGCTGGGGCAGCCTTTCCGGAACCGCGGAGCTAACCACCTCTGTGGGCAGCGTCTATGCCGGGGATATTGGGGCGGCAGAGCTACCCTCCCTTTTTGCGGAAGCACCTATGGTACACGGCACTGTCCACACCTCCGGGCTCTGCTGGCTTTCGGCAGGCACGCCCGGGGATGCCGCTCAGACCCCCGGTTACCGTCTGCTCTCCCCGGAGGCAGGCACAATAAGCTATCGTCTGGAGCTTTACTGCACCGGGCGATGGAAGGAATAAAGGAGGAAATTTATGTCCAAAAATTACGAAACCATCCGCTTGGGCAGTACCGGCGACACGGTGCGGGAGCTGCAAAATCTGCTGAAAAATCAGGGCTACAACATTGTGGTGGACGGAAATTTCGGCACCCAGACCCAAGCGGCGGTGCGGGAATATCAGAAAAAGTACGGTCTGACGGTGGACGGTGTGGTGGGAAGTCAAACCTGGGGACAGCTTTATTCCCCCGCGAAAACCGCTTCCACCACCTCGTACACCCCCTCGGAGGAGGTCATTTCCGCAGGGAAGGCAGTGGAAGCTCTGGAGTCCGGTCGCCCGGGGGAATACGAAAGTCAGTACGGCGACGCTCTGTCTCAGCTTTATGACAAAATCATGAGCCGCCCTGCCTTTTCCTATGACCTTGGGGCTGACCCTCTTTATCAGCAGTACCGGGACAGCTATACCTCTCAGGGGCGGCTTGCCATGGAGGACACCATGGGTCGTGCCGCGGGGCTGACCGGTGGCTATGGCAGCACCTACAGTCAGACAGCCGGACAGCAGAGCTACCACGGCTATCTTCAGGGACTAAACGACAGCATTCCCCAGCTTTACGAATTGGCACTCTCCCGATACGCCCAGGAGGGACAGGGACTTATGGATCAGTTTGAGCTGCTGCGTGGTCTGGAGGCGGATGCCTACGGGCAGTACGAGGATGCCTATGACCGCTGGTATCGGGCGTACGCGCTGGCGCAGGATCGGTATGACGATGCCCGGCAGGAGGATTACGACCGCTATATGGATATGCTGGACTACTGGAAATCCACGGAAAAAACAAGCACCAAGCGCAGCTCCTCCGGTTCTTCCGCCTCATCCAAGACGGAAGAAGCAGAAGGCAGCGCGCTCTCCCGGGACGAGGTGAAGATGCTGGCAAAGAGCTATATGGCATCGGGTCACTCCGGCGCCATCGGTTCAGGGGATATGATCGCGTGGATGGAAAGCCGGGGGATTCCCAAGTCCTCCTACGAGGCGTTTTACGAAATGCTGTCTGTTCTGGGCTATAAGCCTAAGCCCAAAGGCGGCGGCGGTGGCGGCACGCAGAAAACAACGGTCGCTTTGTTTGATTGAATACGGATTCCTGCCATCTCCTTCGGGGGGTGGTGGGAATTTTTGCGCAAAAAACCGTTTTGAGAAAATCCATCATGGAACACCTAACTGTGTCAAGTAAAAATGAAATTTACTTGACATTTTTGGTGTAACCGCATAGAATATCAACAGACCAACCAGGCGTTTATAAATGTTCCAAGAGAATAAGGAGGTGTTATTCGTGAAAGATTCTCAAATCATTTGCCGGGTCATTGAGCAAATCCCGGAAGGGGAATTGATTTTTGCCAGCCGTCTGTATGCGCGGAAGTTCCGGAACAGGGTCACGGAAAGCGCGTATTATAAAACAATGGAGCGATTACACAATGCGGGAAGCCTTTGCAAGCTGGCAAAAGGCATCTATTATCGTCCGGCAGTGGGAAAATACGGTATCATTCCCCCTTCTCAGCAGGAGATCATCTCCGCCTTTACTGAGCAGGAAAGGGGCACTGTTGTTGGGTACTCATTATATAACAACCTCAAATTAACAACGCAAGTCCCGAAAACCATCACCGTATTGACATCCAATCTGGATCAGCAAACAAAAAGCATCCGGAATGTACGGCTTTTATTCTGTGATCTTACCTATACACCGCAGGTTCGCGGCACCATTCACATGATGGAGGTTCTTCAAAATTTCAGTCAACTACAAGACTTGAATTTCCACCAATTTATTGGGTTTTGCGAAAAGTTTGCCGCAGTATATGACGGAGAAGTTTTTGAGCAGGTCTACCGCCAGCTAAAATATCAAAAAAGGACGGTTGCTTTCCTGCAAAATATTCTGAACTACTATCATGTGGCAAACGATCTGGACAAGCACCTTTCTTCTCTGTCAAAATACAAACACCCTACTATGGAGGAAATCTATGAAGCTTCATCTTTATCCTGATACATTCCGCCAACTCATCTCTGTTGTTGCCTATGATAAGCACATCTCCGAATCTGCCGTTGAGCGGGATTATTATATCGTAAAAATGCTGAAAGCCCTTGCGGACAGTCCCTATGGCACGCAGTGCGTATTTAAGGGCGGCACATCCCTGAGCAAGTGCTATCCCGGCTCTATCGACCGCTTTTCCGAGGACATTGACCTGACCTTTCTTGGAATGGGACTGCCCGACAAGATTTGCGACAAAACGATCAAAAAAATCGAAGCCGTTATGTCTGCTCAGGGACAAACTGAGAAAATTCCGGCAGAACGCTCCGCCCGAAGTAAAAGTATGTTCGTTTGGTTCGGAAGCCCCGAGACCCGAATAAAGCTGGAAATCGGCAGCACCGTCCGCCCGGATCCATACAGCAAGCGGAGCATGAAAACCTATATTCAGGAATTTCTGGAGAACAGAGGTTTTGAGGAGGATATTCTCCGGTTTGCCCTGACACCTGTAGAGATCAACACCCTGAACATTGAACGCACCTTTATAGACAAAATTATGTCGGTCAAGCGCCATGCCATCTGCGGCACTTTGCGGCAAAAGGTTCGCCATATCTACGATGTGAGCCGCCTGTTTCAGATGTCCGAAATTCAGGAGTTTCTGTCCGAAAAAGACAGTCTCAAACGACTGGTGCGGTTGACCAAAGAAACAGATTCTTTTTATATAGGGCGAAGAAACATCTCCTCCGCATACGACCCCACAGGCGCGTACGATTTTCAGGCTTGGCGGCATCATTTTGGCGCGGATGTTCGCTCCATCTATCAGTCCCTTCATCAAACACTGCTTTATACCGACGAAAAGCAGGATTTTGATGCCGCAGTGGAAACCTTCGAAAAAATCAACTCCTTGCTGGCAGAGATTTGTGAATAGAACCAGCTTCCGGTGTATTTGTATTTTCCAATATTCGCAGAAAATTCACAGGCTTATGTGGTAATCCCTTTATTTTTATGCTATAATGTTTTCATAAATGCTGTTTGGAGGAACTGCCTATGAAGGAATTGCTTGGGAAGCTGAAGGAAGCTCTGTTTTCCACCCTTCCCGTAACTGCCATCGTCTATCTCATGGCTTTGACCCCTTGGTTTAACTTCTCCCAAACGGAGCTTTTGTCCTTTACCATTGGGGCGGTGCTTTTGATTTTAGGTATCGGGCTGTTCAGTCTGGGTGCTGATCTGGCAATGACTCCCATGGGAACCCATGTAGGCGCGGGCTTGTCCCGGCAAAGGCGGCTGGGTCTGCTGCTGGGCGTTTGCTTTGTTTTGGGTATGCTTATTACCATTGCTGAGCCGGACTTACAGGTTTTGGCAGCGCAGGTCGCGGGGGTCATGAACGGCACTGCCCTGATCGTTGCCGTGGGCGCGGGCGTGGGCGGCTTCCTTGTGGTGTCCATCCTTCGCATCGTGTTCAAAAAAGCCTTGAGTGAGCTGCTTTCTCTGTTCTATATGTTCCTGTTTGCCGTCAGCCTTATTCTGGTGGTGCGGGAAAAATCCGCTCTGCTCCCCATGGCCTTCGATTCCGGCGGCGTTACTACGGGCCCCATTACCGTTCCTTTCATTATGGCTCTGGGTGTAGGTGTCTCCCACATTTTAGGCGACCGCCGCTCCAAGGAAAACAGCTTCGGTCTGGTTGCCCTTTGCTCCATCGGTCCGATTCTGGCGGTCATGCTGCTGGGTGTCTTCTCCCGGGGGAGTATGACTTATGCCGTCCCGGATTATGCGGTCAGCGGCGATATTCTGCAAACCTATGTCCACACGGCACTGCATACCTGCAAGGAGGTTGCCATTGCTCTGGGACTGATCGTGGTGTTCTTTGTAATTTGCCAGATCGCTTTCCTGCATCTTCCGGCGAAGCGGCTGAAAAAGATCACCATTGGCGTTGTTTTTACATACCTTGGTCTTGTTTTGTTCCTTACAGGTGTCAATGTGGGCTTTATGCCTGTGGGCTACTCTCTGGGCTATGCTCTGGGGAAGCTGCCCGGTTGGGTGCTGGTTGCCTTCGGCGGCGTTACCGGTGTGCTGGTGGTTCTTGCCGAGCCGGCGATCCATGTGCTGAATCAACAGGTCGAGGAGGTCACCGGCGGCATGGTCGCCCGAAAATCCATGATGGCAGGACTGTGTATCGGTGTAGGGATCGCCATTGCTTTGGCTATGCTGAGAATCGTGCTGGACTTCTCCATTGTGTATTATGTAATTCCGGGATACTTTATCTCTTTGCTGCTGTCCCTGTTCGTTCCCAAGGTGTATACTGCCATTGCCTTTGACTCCGGCGGTGTTGCCAGCGGCCCTATGACCTCCGGCTTCATTCTCCCCTTTGCCATCGGTGCCTGTGTCAGCGTGCAGGGAGCGGACGCGGTGCTGCAGGATGCCTTCGGCGTGGTGGCGGTGGTGGCTATGACCCCTCTGATCACCATCCAGCTTTTGGGCTTCAATGCCGTTGTTTCCCAGCGGGTGAAGGAGCGCAGGGCAATGCAGAAAATTCTGGATGCCGACGATGGGCAGATCATCAACTTTATGTAGGAGGTAGAGGTTTATGGCAAATACAATTAACGAAACTGCCATCCGCAAGCTGAAGCTCCTGATTACTGTGGTGGATCGGCAAAAAGCGGAGTTTTATCTGGATGTTCTGAGCCAGTTTGAGATCAACTACCAAATGGTGCTTTCCGGCACCGGCACTGCCCGCACAGAGCTGGTGGAGCTGCTGGAGCTGACCCCTCACAAGGCGGTGATTTTAAGTGTCCTCCGGGAGGATATGACACAGCAGGTCATTCACTGTCTGGAGGATAAATTCGCCACCGTTAAAAACGGAGCGGGCATCGCCTTCGCGATTCCTCTTTCCAGTGTGATCGGCGTGAATTTGTATCGTTTCTTCAGCAACAACCGGATGCAATAGGAGGGAAGTCTTATGAAAAACAGGGAATTTGAAGTGATTTTTGCCATCGTCAACGAGGGCTTCGCGGACGATGTTATGGATGTGGCAAGAGCCAACGGTGCCCGGGGCGGAACCATCATCAACGCCAGAGGAGTGGCGAAGGAGGAAGCCGCCGCTTTCTTTGGAATTACCCTTCACTCAGAGAAGGAGATCGTTATGATCGTCGTACCCAGAGATATCAAGGATGCCATCCTCAATGCCATTTACAAGGAAATGGGCATGGCGAAAAAGGCGCAGGGCATCGCTTTCTCTCTCCCGGTGACGGACACCGTCGGTCTTGCGGGAACGCCCAGTGCCCGGGAGGAAGCTTCCCCGGAGGACAAATAAACCTTGCTCATTTTGAATTTTTGGAGTGAACCATATGCGCGCCAGCGGTATTTTAATGCACATAACCTCCCTGCCCGGGCCAAACGGCATCGGCTCTTTGGGAAAGCCCGCTTTTGATTTTGTGGATTTTCTCACAAGGGCGGGGCAGTCCTGTTGGCAGGTGCTTCCCCTGAATCCCACGGGCTTCGGAGATTCCCCCTATCAGAGCTTTTCTGCCTTTGCGGGAAACCCTTATCTCATTGATCTGGAAGAATTGGTGGAGCGGGGACTTCTTCCGCGGCAGGAGATCGACAGCGTTGTTTGGAGCCATACCCCCAACCGGGTGGACTACGGCATCCTGAGCCAAAACCGAAACGCCGTCCTTCGCCACGCCTGGGATCGTTTTAAGGAGCAGCCCGACCCTGCCTTCCATGAATTTGTCCGGCAGGAGGGGTATTGGCTGGAGGATTACGCCCTGTATATGACCTTAAAGGAGCATTTCCCCGGAAGGGGCTGGCAGGATTGGGACACGCCCCTTCGCCTGCGGGAGGAAAATGCCTTGAGGGAATACAGGCAAATGCTGCGGGAGGATATTCATTTCCAGTATTTCCTTCAATTCCTCTTTGACCGGCAGTGGCAAAAGCTCCGGGCATACGCAAAGGAAAAGGGCATTTCCATCATAGGAGATGTACCCATTTATGTGCCTCTGGATTCGGCGGATGTTTGGGCAGAGCCCCAGCTTTTCCAGTTGGACGAAAACCGCCGCCCCAAGCTGGTGGCAGGTGTTCCCCCGGACGCCTTTTCCCAAGACGGACAGCTTTGGGGAAATCCCTTGTATGACTGGGAGAAGATGAAAGTCGATGGCTATGGCTGGTGGATGTCCCGGCTTCGCAAGGCGGCACAGATGTATGACGTGGTGCGGCTGGATCATTTCCGGGGCTTTGAAAGCTACTGGGCTGTTCCGGCGGGAGAAGTGACCGCCAAAAACGGCTTCTGGAAAAAAGGCCCGAAGCATGATTTCATCTATACCATTCAGGAAAGCCTGCCCGGATTGTCCTTCATTGCGGAGGATCTGGGGTGTCTGACCGACGAGGTGCGGCAGCTTCAAAGGGATTCCGGCTACCCCGGCATGAAGGTTTTGCAGTTCGCTTTTTCTCCCGGAGAGGAAAGCATATACCTTCCTCACCACCACATTCCCAACAGCGTATGCTATACGGGAACCCACGACAACCAGACCATGCTCCAATGGTTTCAGGAGGCTGACCCCCAAACGCTGGATTTCGCGAAAAAATATATGGGACTAAACCGGGAAGAAGGCTTCGTTTGGGGTGTCATCCGCAACGGCATGGCTTCCGTTTCTGATCTGTTTATCGCCCAGATGCAGGACTATTTGGAGTTGGGTGGGGAAGCCCGGATGAATTTTCCCGGCACTATGACCGATAAAAACTGGACATGGCGCGCGGATTGTGATATGATAACGGGTATGCTGGCAGACCGCATCCGGGAAATTACCGGAAGGTACGGCAGACTGCCGGGACGATAATATTTTCTGATCAACAACCCTACGCAATATAAATCGAGGAGACTTATCTTTATGAACCTGAATTGTGAAAACATCCTGCATATGACGGAAGCCCAGCTTCGCTTTCAGTATGATGTGACCCTGAAGGAAGCCACCGCCCAGCAGCTTCACGAAGCCCTTTCCCGCTCTGTGATGATGTCCATCAGTGACCGTTGGAGTGCCGCCAAGCGCAGCCGCGGCCACAACCGCAAGGCGTACTACTTCTCCGCTGAGTACCTCATCGGTCGTTTGGTATACAGCAACCTCTATAATCTGGGGATTCTGGACGAGCTGAAGCAGACCTTCCTCCATGCCGGCGCAGACCTTGCCTGTCTGGAGGAGATCGAGGATGCCGCTTTGGGCAACGGCGGTCTGGGCAGACTGGCAGCCTGTTTTTTGGATTCCGCTGTTTCCTGCAACATCCCCCTCTCCGGCTACGGTCTGCGGTATCGCTTCGGTCTGTTCAAGCAGAAGTTTGACGAAAACGGCAGCCAGAGAGAAACCGCCGATGATTGGAGCAAGTATGGCGATCCCTGGTCTTACCGCCGGTATAACCACACCGTAAAAATCCATTTCCCCGACCATACGGTTCTGGCTGTTCCCTATGATGTGCCTGTCATTGGCTACGGCACAAAGAACATCGGCACTCTGCGCCTGTGGCAGTGCGAGGCGGAGGAGGAGCTGGACTTTGATGCCTTCAATGCTCAGGATTATCAAAGAGCCCTGGATGCCAAAAACAAGGCAGAGGACATCACCCGTGTTCTCTATCCCAACGATTCCACATGGGAGGGCAAACGCCTTCGGGTGAAGCAGCAGTATGTGATCTGCTCCGCTTCCTTGCAGGATATTCTCCGGGCGTACCGGGCAAACCACGGCACCGATATGAGCCGTTTGGCGGATTTTGTTGCCATTCAGCTCAACGACACCCACCCCGCTATGTCCATTCCCGAGCTGATCCGCCTGCTTATGGCGGAGGGCATGACCTTCGAGCAGGGCTTCGACATTGCCCAGCGAACCTTCTCCTACACCAACCACACCATCATGGGCGAGGCTCTGGAGAAGTGGAATATGGATCTGCTGCGCTCCGTAGTGCCTGAGATCTGCGACATTATCGTGCGCATTGACGCCAAGCTGAAAAGCGAGTATCCCGGTCTTTATATCCTCAAGGACAACACCGCCCACATGGCGTTTATGTCCGTCTATGTTTCCAGCTTCGTCAACGGCGTGGCAGAGATCCATTCCCAGATCTTGAAGGATGACCTGTTCCGGGATTGGTATCAGGTATTCCCCCAGAGATTCCAGAACAAGACCAACGGCATCACCCCCCGGCGGTGGCTGGGTCTGTGTAACCCGGAGCTGACCCAAATGGTGAAGTATCGGGTGGGCGGGGACTTCCTGCGGCACTTGGAAAAGCTGGAAGGTCTGAAGCCCCAGATCAACGACGACATGGTGCGCCAGTTCAACGCCATTAAGCGGACAAAGAAGGAGCAGCTTGCCGCCGTTATTGAGCGCATGGAGGGCATATCCATCAACCCCGAGTTTATGTTTGATGTGCAGGTCAAGCGGCTGCATGAGTACAAGCGGCAGCTTATGAACGCCCTTTCCGTGGTGGATATTTACTTCCGCCTGAAAGATGGGGAACTGCCCGATTTCCACCCCACGGTCTATATCTTCGGCGCGAAATCCGCTCCCGGCTATGACCGGGCAAAGGCGGTCATCCGCTTCATCAACCGCATCGCCCGGATGATCAATAACGATCCTGCTGTGCGGGATAAGCTGAAGGTCGTCTTTGTGCAGAACTACAACTGCTCCTACGCCGAGCATATCATCCCCGCCGCCGATGTTTCCGAGCAGATCTCCCCCGCCGGCACAGAAGCCTCCGGCACAGGCAACATGAAGCTGATGCTGAACGGCGCGGTCACTTTGGGCACCATGGACGGCGCAAACGTGGAGATCGTCAAGGAAGCCGGCGTTGAGAATAACTATATTTTCGGCGCATCCGTTCCCGAGCTGAACGCCATCCGGGATTCTTATTGGGCACGGCACATTTACGATAACGACCATCACCTGCGCAGAGCCATCAACACTTTGGTAGACGGCACCGTCCCCACAGACGATGCACAGAGAGAGCTGTTTTCCGCCCTTTTGGACGGTGCAAGCTGGCATCGCCCTGACCACTACTTCGTCCTCAAGGACTACGCCTCCTATCTGGATGCCAAGCTCCGGGCGAACCGGGACTATGCCGACCGGCTGGCTTTCGGTCGCAAGTGCCTGATGAATGTGGCATCCGCTGGCAAGTTCTCCTCTGACAGAACCATCCGGCAGTATGCTTCCGAGATCTGGTTCGTTACGGCACAGCAGCCCTGAACCCAATGATATTCCCCCGCTACCCTAAAAAGGTGGCGGGGGTTTGCTGATATACAGAACGCAAAAAACACACGGATAGTCTCCCATCCGTGTGCTTTTTCTGTTTTGTTATCTTATTTTCCGGCGATGGCTTCGATCTCCACCAGCGCGCCCTTGGGAAGCTCCTTCACGGCGAAGGCAGCCCGGGCGGGGCAGTTCTCCCTAAAGAACTCCGCGTAAACGGCGTTCATGGCAGCGAAGTCACCCATCTTTGCCAGCAGAACCGTGGTCTTGACCACATCAGAAAGGGCGTAACCGGCTGCTTCCAAAATGGCTTTCACATTGGAAAGGGACTGCCTTGTCTGAGAAGTGATATCCTCCCCGGCAAAGCTGCCCGTGGCGGGGTCAATGGGAAGCTGCCCGGAGATGAACAGCAGGTCGCCTGTCTGCACAGCCTGAGAATAAGGACCGATGGCAGCGGGAGCATTTTCTGTATGGATGCGCTTTTTCATAATATAACCTCCTGATTAAACGCCGAAAACCAGCCAAATGTAGATATAGGCGGGAATGATTGCCGCAAGGGTAAAGGGGATGCCGATTTTGAAGAAGTCCTTGTTCTGCACCTCATAGCCAGCCTTGCGGAGGATGCCGATGCCGGTGATGTTGGCAGAAGCACCGAAGGGAGTCAGGTTGCCGCCCAAGGTCGCGCCGGAGAGGAGACCAAAGTACAACGGCGTTGCCAGAACCACAGGGTCAACGCCCATGGTTCCTGCCATGGAAGCCGCCATCGCCTGCACCACGGGGAGCATGGTCATAACATAGGGGATGTTATCCACAAAAGCGGAAATGATGACACTGAACCAGAGGATGATGGTATAGGACAGGAACAGATCGCCGCCCCCCAGCTTGCTGAGAAGGTTTGCCAGCGCGTCGATGACACCCTGCGCCGTAATGCCGCCGATGACGATAAACAGACCGACCAGGAGCAAAATGGTGTCATAGTCCAGCTCTTTGATGGGCTTGAGGACGGCATCCATGGACTTCTTGGTGATGGCGGTGTAAATCAGACCAATGACCATAAGGCTCATGCAGATAATGCCGTTGATGGCTTCGGGGGTATTGGGGATGAAGGATGCTACGATGAGCAGCACTACCGCGCCCACCAGCAAAATGGTGGGAACATAGTCTGTGACCGGGGTCAGCTCAGATTTTTCGATCCTTCCGTTTTCCTTGCGGAACATGACCAGAAGGATCAAAGCGGAAGCCACCGCGCCCAGCTCTACGGCAAAGAAGATGCTGGCCTTGCCCTGATAAAAGAAGAAGTCGTTGAAGCTCATGTTGGCGTAGTCGCCCAGCATGATGGCGGTGGAGTCGCCAACCAGAGTCGCCGCACCCTGCAGGTTGGAGGAAACGGCAATGGAAATAATGACAGGAACAGGATTTGTCCCCAGCTTCTTGCAAATCGCCATAGCCACGGGAGCCACCATAAGTACGGTTGCCACATTATCCACAAAAGCGGAGATCACGCCGGCAAAAAGAGCCAGAGCAACCACAGCCCACTTTACATTGGGAACAAGACCCAAAAGGGCATCCGCCATGCGGGCAGGCATTCTGGAATCAATGAACAGCGACACCAGACCCATAGTGCCGGCAATCATCATGATCACATTCCAGCTAATGCTTCCCAAAACCTCTCCCAAAGGAAGCATACCGGTAATGACAAAAATGGCGGCTGAACCAAGGGCTACGAACTTCCGGTGGTTGGGGAGCAGAAGCATGAATACATAGGTCAGGGCGAACACAGCGATCGCCAAAGGCATGGATTGCATATTGTACCTCCAGATAAACATTATATTTCTCGTATACACCATACTAAGACAATTTTATTATATCTTCCAAAGCTGGGAAAAACAAGGGGCAATTCTCTGTTTTTGAAAAAGAGCCGCATATTTTCCCTGCCCGAAGGCAATTTCTCCCCTGTACACAAAGGGAGCTTCGTGATAGAATATGATTGAAAACGCAGGCAAATTCCGAGTTGTCGGACAGAGGCGTCCGAGCCTGCGAAACCGGGGGTAATTGACAACTCCCCGCCAAACCAAAAGCTGCCGCGAAATACCCCGGTCATTATGAGCCGCACCTTTAGGGAGGTACTACCATGGAATTTTGGAAAATGAATGGAGCCGGGAACGACTTCATTATTATAGATAACCGCAAGGAAAAGCGCGCCCCCAAGGAGCTGGGGGAGCTGGCGAAAAGGCTGTGCCATCGGCGTTTTGGCATTGGAGCGGACGGTCTGATGTCCATTGAGGAAGCCGCCGGAGCAGAGGACTTTGCCATGGGCTTCTTCAACTCCGACGGCTCTGTGGGGGAGATGTGCGGCAACGGTGCCCGGTGTATTTGCCGCTTCGGTTATGAAATGGGGCTGGCAGGAGAAGTCCAGCGGGTGGAAACCACAGCGGGTCTTGTGACGGGACATCGGCTGAGTGAAAAGCAGTATCGGGTGCGGCTGAACGATCCTTCCGTTTTAGACCCCTCCCGTCAGGCAGGAGCGGGGCTGACCGGCTACTGTGAATTGGGAGATCCCGGTGTGCCCCACTGCGTTTTCCTGGTCAAGGGCTTGAAGGATTTGGATTTTGACACCCTGCGACCCTTGGGAAAGCGGCTGCGCCATGACCCCGCCTATCCCAAGGGGGCAAACGCCAATTTGTATGATTTTCTGGGG
>JAZNYB010000117.1:0-5223 GCA_045594185.1 Faecousia sp.
CCGGTTTTGCCATACATTTCCCAGAGATTTTTGTTTCTAAAGAGGTGTTTTTGAAAATTTGGGTTGAAATTACCGGGCATATGTGATACGATAAGCTTGTATCAATATGGGCGCACTTTGCCCATGCGATGACATTCATCTCTATGCGTGAAAAACAACTGGGAGGTGATCGATTTATAGTGCTTTCGGACTTGGTTGATCGGAATACCGCTTTCCTTTGAGCACCTTTCCGGAAACCGGGTAGAAACGGAATCACTGTTCCCCATCGGCATTGTGGCAAAAAGCTGTCAAGCCGGTCAATCTCATTCAAAGGAGCAAATTCTATGGCAACACCTCATACCATTGCCGTTGCCGGTAAAGGCGGCGTGGGCAAAACCACCACCTGCGGCATGATCATCGACTATCTCTGTAAAGGTAATAAAGGGCCCATTTTGGTGGTGGATGCAGATGCCAACTCCAACCTGAACGAGGTTCTTGGGGTTGAGGTAGACATCACTTTGGGAACCATTCGGGAGGAAATGACCCAGGCAGAGCTGAAGGGCAACATCATCCCCTCCGGTATGACCAAGGCAGACTATGCCGAGTTTAAGTTTAACTCCGCTTTGGTGGAGGAGGACGACTTTGATATGCTTGTCATGGGGCGCACCCAAGGCAAGGGCTGCTATTGCTTTGTCAACGGTGTCCTTAAAACCCAGATCGACAAGTATGCCAAAAACTACCGCTACATTGTTATGGACAATGAAGCAGGTTTGGAGCATGTAGCCCGGGGGACTCTTCCCCATGTGGACACCATGCTTCTGATTTCCGACTGCTCCCGCCGTGGCGTTCAGGCCGTGGCACGGCTGGCAGAAATGATTCGGGAAATGAATCTGAATCCCGGCAACATGGGGCTCATTATCAACCGGGCTCCCGGCGGTGTGCTGGATGCCGGTGTTCAGGCAGAGATTGAAAAACACGGTCTGAAGCTCCTGGGCGTTCTTCCCCAGGACGAGGCAGTCTTCCGCTGCGATTGCGACGGAGACCCCTCCGCAAAGCTCCCCGCTTCCAATCCCGTAAAGCAAGCTCTCAAGGGGATCATGGAAAGCCTGGGGATCTGACAATGTATTCCATTTTTAATTTATATAAGGGGGAAAACCATCATGTCTTTTGAACCCAAGAAGCAGGCATTCAGCGCGAAAATCAACGCTGTTACCCTGGGCACCGGCGACAAGGCCGTTACTCTGGGTGGTCAGAATGTCCTGCCCTTCTACACCTTCGATGCCGCTATGCCCAATGCGCCCAAGATCGGTGTAGAAATTTCCGATGCCGCCAAGAACTGGACCGCTCCCGGGCTGGTAGAGTTCTACGCAGGCTGTGAAACCATGGCTGACTTCGCAAAGAAGGCTGAGACCATGGAAGGTGCCGATTTCATCGTGCTGAACTTCGAGTCTGCCGATCCCAACGGTGCCGTCCGCCCCGTGGAGGAGTGCGTTGCTGACGCCAAGGCTGTTGCCGAGGTCGTCTCCATGCCTATTGCCATCATGGGCTGCAAGAATGTGGAGAAGGACGGTCAGCTCTTCACCAAGATCGCCGAAGCTCTCCAGGGTAAGAACATCCTCATCCTCTCCGCCCGTGAGGAGGACTACAAGACCGTCGGCACCTCCGTCGCTCTGGCTTATGGTCAGAAGGTAGGCGCAGAGACCGCTGACGACATCAACCTGGCCAAGCAGCTCAACATCATGATCAAGGGCATGGGCGTTTCCGCTGATGCTATCGTCATGAACATTGGTACTGCCGCTGTTGGCTATGGCTACGAGTATGTGGCTTCCACTCTGGATCGTGTCCGTCTGGCCGCTCTGGCACAGTCCGATGCCGATCTGCAGATGCCCATCGTCGCTCCCACCTCCACTGACACCTGGGGCGTGAAGGAGTCCGTGGCTTCTGAGGAAGATGCTCCCGAGTGGGGCAATCAGGAAGAGCGCGCCATTGGCATGGAAATCGCCACTGCCGCCGCAAACCTGACCGGTGGTGCTGATGCCGTTGTCATGCGTCATCCCGCTGCCGTTGCCACCATCAAGCAGTTCATCAACGAGCTGGTCTAATCGGGAAGGAGGAACACCACTATGGCTCTCAAAGGTCTTGATATTTTTAAGCTGTCTCCCAAGAAAAACTGTAAGGAGTGCGGCTCTCCCACCTGTATGGCTTTCTGTATGAAGGTCGCTCAGGGTGCTGTCTCTCTGGACAAGTGTCCGTATTTCTCCGCTGATGCCGTTGCCCAGCTCTCCGAGGCTACCGCTCCTCTCATGAAGACTCTGGAAGTCGGCACCGGTGCCAATGCCCACAAGCTGGGCGGCGAGACCGTTCTGTTCCGTCATGAAAAGACTCTGGTCTCCAAGAACCTGTATGCCGTTACTCTGTGCTCCTGCATGGAGGATGCCGACATCGATGCCAAGATTGCGGAGATGAAGAAGGTCGACTACGAGCGTATCGGTGAAAGAATGTATGTTGAGTTCCTGTACTGCGCCTATGCCGGCAACGGTGTGGAGAAGTATGTGGAGCTGGTTAAGAAGGCTGCTGCCGCTGACCGCGCTCTGGTTCTGGACTGCACCGATGTAGAGGCTGCCAAGGCAGCTCTGGAAGTCTGCAAGGATCTCAAGCCCATCCTCAACGGCGCAACCGGCGAGAACTGGGAAGCTATGAACGAGCTGGCAAAGGCTGCCGGTGTTACTCTGGGTCTGCGTGCCGAGACTCTGTCCGACCTGTATGACCTGGTCAAGAAGCTGGAAGGCGCAGGCAACAAGAATCTGGTTCTGGATGCCACCGGCAAGACCGCCAAGGAGACCCTTGCCAATGCCGTTCTCATTCGCCGCACCGCTCTGAAGGACGGCGACCGTTCCTTCGGTTATCCCGCTATTGTGAACCTGCACAAGTTCGCTGCCGGCAACATCCGCCTGCAGACCGCTTATGCCGCCATGTTCACCGAGAAGTATGGCTCCATCATCGTTATGGATTCCATGCCCTACTCTGCCGCTCTGCCTCTGTACGGTCTGCGTCAGAACATCTTCACCGATCCTCAGAAGCCCATGAAGGTAGAAGCCAAGATCTATCCTCTCAACGGTGCTGACGAGAACAGCCCCTGCGCCCTGACTGTTGACTTCGCTCTGACCTACTTCCTGGTCTCCGGCGAAATGGAGCGCAGCAACGCCCCCGTGAACCTGCTGATCACCGATGCTTCCGGTATGTCCGTTCTGACTGCATGGGCCGCCGGCAAGCTGTCCTCCTCCTCCATCAAGAAGTTCTTCGATGAGAACGACATCGAGGGCAAGATCAAGAACCCCACCCTGATCATCCCCGCCAAGATTGCCGTTATGAAGGGTGAAATTCAGGAGAAGCTGCCCAACTGGCGTGTTGTAGTTGGCCCTCTGGAAGCCGTTCAGCTTCCCAAGTATCTGAAGGATAAGGAATATGTAGGCTCCGCCGAGGAGCTGGCTGCCGAAGCCGCCGCTAAGGAAGCTATGGCTGCCGCCGCTGCTGCCGCCGCTGAAGAAGCTGACAAGCCTCTGGACTTCGAGGCCATCAAGCTGAAGGTTCCCGCAATCGAAGTTGTGGATACCGGCGTTACTTACAAGGGCTACAACCCCGAGTCCAAGACCTTCGTCACCATCGGCGAACGGATCCACTGCATCTCCCCTGTTATCCGCAAGGCTATGGCAGAGAGAGATCCCGCTCCCATCCTGAAGCGTGCCGCTGAGCAGATCGCCGCCGGTGCTACCTATCTGGATGTGAACATCGGACCTGCTGAGAAGGACGGCCCCGAGCTGATGATGTGGGCAGTTCAGCTCCTGCAGCAGAACTTCAACAATGTGCCTCTGGCTCTGGATACCGCCAACAAGAGAGCCATCGAAGCCGGTATTCGTGTTTACAACCGTGCCACCGGCAAGCCCATCGTCAACTCCGCTGACGCAGGCTCCCGTATCTCCTACATCGACCTGGCCGCGGCCAACGATGCCATCGTTATCGCCCTTTGCTCTGCCGACGGTATTGCCAAGGACAACGAGGAGCGCATGATGCACTGCCACAATATGCTGGAGCGCGGTCTGTCTCTGGGTATGGCTTCTGATGACCTGTGGTTCGATCCTCTGTTCCTGGTCGTTAAGGGTATGCAGGACAAGCAGATGGATGTTCTCAACGCCATTAAGCTGTTCGCTGACGAGGGTCTGAAGTCCACCGGTGGTCTGTCCAACAACTCCAACGGCGCGCCCAAGCACGTTCGTCCCATCATGGACTCCGCTCTGCTGGCTATGTGCATGATGCAGGGTCTGACCTCCGCTATTGTCAACCCCTGCGACCTGCGGCTCATGGAGACGATCAAGTCCTGCGACATCTTCAAGAACCATGTTCTGTACTCCGATTCCTATCTGGATCTGTAAGAGTACCCCATAATCTAAATCCCGTTGCCGGGAGGGAGCTGCCTCCCTCCCGGTTTTTGGCTTTTGCATGAGGTAAATCCATGGATAACTACGCTCTTGCACAGGAAAATGCCCGTCTTTACTTCCTTTCCTATGATCAATCGGTTATGGAAAGCCGCCCCGGTGTGATATTTCAGGAGGGCGAAATCACCCTCTCCTTCTTAGGCTATCCTGCCGGAGTGAACCGCAAAACCGGGCAGGTCACTGTCTGCTTCCCTTCCGGTGCTTACCGGAACGCCAATTTTGGGGAAGCTCTGTCTGTCTACGACTGGCTCTGCGACCAGAAGCCGGGGGCTGCTGCATCTCTGGAATACTGCCCGGTTCATAGTCTGCCGGGGGTTATGGTGCGGGGCAAGGGGCTGAGTATGTCCGGAGGTAAGCTGGGAGCGTTTTTCGATGCCCACCCGGAAAAGCTGCGAAAAAGCTGCATCGCTCTTGGTGGAACGCCTGTGGATTTGGGGGACATTGGATACAAAGTTCCCATTTTCCCCGATTTGTATGTGCTGATCAAATTTTATCACAGCGATGAGGATTTCCCCCCAAGTGTAACTTTGCTGTGGGACAAAAATATCCTGAATTTCATCAAGTATGAAACCGTATATTATGTTGCCGGTTGTCTCCTTGACCGACTGAGAGAGCTTTCCGGCTGCAAAGAGTAAGATTCTCCCCTTTTTAACCTTGTATATTCAGCCTTTGGGCTTGATATAAATTTTCAATAAAACACAACGGAGGAATGTACTATGAGCGTATTAACCGACCTGATCTATGGCGGCTC
>JAZNYB010000118.1:0-2172 GCA_045594185.1 Faecousia sp.
GAAATTGACTTTTCGATCCAGAATTTCCCCGGCAACCATATCTCCGGAGACATACCGATCCAAAGCCTGAAGCATCACCTTCTGCGCCTTCTCTCCCGTATTGGCAGAGACAAGTTGGTAATCTCTGCGTTCTTCGATCACAAGAGAAAAAGGCAGCGCATAGCCCCCCGGCAAAGTCAGCATCATTTCTTTTTTCATTTTATCACAAGTGGTACCAGAAATTCCACTGTTTCCGAAGATTTTTATTTTATTTCTTCCAAAAATCATATAGACGCACAGGCTTTTTCCCCCATCATAACCCTTTTGTCCCCCTTCACTGGGAAAAACCGCCCGGATTTCCCGCTGTGTCAGGGCATAAACCTCAGCATCGGCGCAGGTATATTGGGTTTGATACTCATGCTCCACGCAGCCGGTCACCAGAATTTCCCCTGCTGTTACCGCCTGTCCGTTGCGGCAAAGCGGCTGTCCTCCAAGAACGCTCATGGATATGACGATCCCATCTCTGGAGGCAACCACATCCATCACTTCCTTTGTCTGGAGGATATCCTCCCCCTCCAGCCGCTCCCGGACATGAATGGTCACGATCCCTCCGCTGAAATTTAACCCCGCCCACTGCAGCGCAGGTACTTTATTCAAAATACGGTTTTTGAACTGCTGGCTGTTGACATCCTCCACCTTACTCCAAAATGTCAATCCACATTCCTGTGCCGCTGCCAGAATTTCTCCATGGGGTATCCTTTCGTTTCCCTCAACCCGGAAAAACCAGATCCTCTGTGGGGCATAAAGAGCAAAAGCCAACATGAGCAGCACAGCGATACACAAAGGTAATCTTTTCAACAATCTTCCGGCTGTGTCAAGTCCTCTGCTTCTTTTTATGCTCCTGCACAGCTCGCCCCTTTTTTGTGCCAGTGTTTCCATTTGCCCGTATTGAGATGCAGGAAGCCAAAAACGAAGCACCAGAGATTCTTCCAGTACCGGTTCTTTTATGCCGAATCCCTTTGATACATAGTAGCTCAGTGTTTGCCCGGGATCGGCGCACACAAGCTCAACATAAACGCTGCCACCTATGATCTGCCTGATTTGACTCACTTCTCCCGCCCCTTTTCCAGCTCCACTCTGAGGATGTTTCCTCCAATCACGATCTGCTTTTTCCGCATTTTAGTGATCCGCAGTCCACAGCCATAAATCGACACAAGCCCGAAGCTGACCCGAACGCAAATACAGCCATTGGTATACTCTGAAATGCCGCGGTGATTATCCACCATAACTCTGGAATGTCCTGTAAGCTCTATCAAGGGCATCCCCGGAAGCAGCTCCGCAGGTATATCCACAGCCTCGGTAATCAGTCCCAGCATCGGTTTTCCTTTTCTCACAGACCCCACCTCCCACAAGCTGATAAAAAAGTATATGCGCAGTGGAAACAGACTTGACCCTTCCGCATAGATTCTCTTGAGGTGATGGACATGGCATTTAAGAAAGGACGATCCACCAACTTACCGCATTTGCTTCTGTGCGTATTCGGCACTCTTGTGTTGATCCTTGACGGCAGCCTGTGCCGGGAAGCTGTATCCAAAGGTATCACGATTTGTCTGCAAACGGTGATCCCATCTCTGTTTCCCTTAATGGTTCTGTCCCGGTGGATAATGAGGACGAATATACCATGGCGAACAGCAGCCGTTCTGGGGTCAGCCATGAAGCATTTGTTTGGTCAGTCTCCCGGCAGTGCCATCTGTTTTGTTCTTGGGCTAATAGGCGGTTATCCCATGGGAGCGCAAACGATCCGCATTGCATATGAGCAAGGGAGCATCTCCAAAGAACAGGCTGAGCGGCTTGCCACATTTTGCAACAACGCAGGCCCCGCCTTTTTCTTCGGCATCATTGGCGGGCTTCTGGGAGGATTTCAAATCGCCCTTGTGCTGTATGTCATACATATCCTCTCCGCGGTCGTCACGGGGATCTTACTAAAACCAAACAGCAAATCCGCTTCCCCATTCTTAAAAGCATCCTTTACAACGAAGCCGGTGCAGGGCGATCATCTGTTTCTCAGCATCAAATCCATGGCTCTGATTTGCGCCTATATCCTGCTGTTCCAAATTTTCATCGCTCTTTTGGAAAAACATGCCGCCGGTCTTCTTCCTCAGGTTTTTCGTACAGCTCTGACCGGTTTTCTTG
>JAZNYB010000119.1:0-3845 GCA_045594185.1 Faecousia sp.
CCACAACGGGATAACCGGCAATGGTACCGGCCTGCATGGCGCCCTGGATACCGGTGTCAACCGCCGGGATATACTCCTTCGGGATGGCACCGCCGACAACGGCGTTTACGAACTCGTAACCCTTGCCGGACTCGTTGGGCTCCAACTTGATCTTAACATGACCATACTGACCCTTACCACCGGACTGACGGGCATACTTGCAGTCCACATCCGCCAGACGGCGAACGGTCTCTTTGTATGCCACCTGGGGAGCGCCCACATTGGCCTCCACCTTAAACTCCCTCAGAAGTCTGTCTACGATGATCTCCAGATGGAGCTCGCCCATACCGGCAATGATGGTCTGACCCGTCTCCTCGTCGGTATAAGTCCGGAAGGTGGGGTCTTCCTCTGCCAGCTTTGCCAGAGCAATGCCCATCTTCTCCTGCCCCGCCTTTGTCTTGGGTTCAATGGCTACCCGGATAACAGGCTCCGGGAACACCATGGATTCCAGAATAATGGGGTGGTCTTCATTGCAGAAGGTATCGCCTGTAGTGGTATTTTTCACGCCAACTACCGCGGCGATATCACCGGAGTAGACAATATCCACATCCTCCCGATGGTTGGCGTGCATCTGCAGGATTCTTCCAAGACGCTCACGAACCTTCTTGGTAGAATTCAGAACAGTGGTACCCTTTGCCAGCTTGCCGGAATAGACCCGGAAGTAGCAGAGCTTGCCAACGAAGGGATCCGTCGCGATCTTGAACGCCAGCGCGGAAAAGGGCGCGTCGTCCGAAGCGGGGCGGAAGTCTTCTTCATCGGTATCGGGATTGATACCCTTGATTCCCTTCTTGTCCAGAGGGGAGGGCATATAGTCCACAACGGCATTGAGCATTTCCTGCACGCCCTTGTTCTTATAAGAAGAACCGCAGACCACAGGAATGATCTTGTTTTCAATGGTAGCCTGACGAATGGCGGCTTTGATCCGGTCAATGGGGATTTCTTCGCCTTCCAGGAACATTTCCATGATCTCGTCGTCCACATCGGAGACGGAATCCAGCATCTTTTCCCGGTATTCCTCAGCCAGTTCTACCAAATCTTCGGGGATTTCCTCTTCCCGCATATCCTTGCCAAGCTCATCGTAGAAGACGGATGCCTTCATTTTCAGCAGATCGACAACCCCACGGAAATCGCTCTCCGCGCCGATGGGGAGCTGAATGGGCACTGCGTTGCACTTCAGCCGATCCCGGATCATATCCAGAACACGGAAGAAGTTGGCACCGGTGATGTCCATCTTATTGACATAGATCATACGGGGAACCTTGTACTCGTCGGCCTGACGCCAAACGGTCTCGGTCTGAGGCTCCACCCCGCCCTTGGCGCACAGAACGGTCACAGAACCGTCCAGCACACGCAGGGAACGCTCGACTTCTACGGTAAAATCCACATGACCCGGGGTATCAATGATATTGATCCGGCAATCCTTCCAGAAACAGGTGGTAGCGGCGGAGGTGATGGTGATACCACGCTCCTGCTCCTGTGCCATCCAGTCCATGGTAGCCGCGCCATCGTGGGTTTCGCCCAGCTTGTGGCTGCGACCGGTATAAAACAAGATCCGCTCGGTGGTTGTGGTCTTACCGGCGTCAATGTGAGCCATGATGCCGATATTTCTGGTGTTCTCAAGCGAGTACTCTCTAGGCATAGGAAAGCTCCTTTGTTACCAACGGAAATGGGAGAATGCCTTGTTGGCTTCTGCCATCTTGTGGGTATCCTCGCGCTTCTTTACGGAAGCACCGGTATTGTTGTAAGCATCCATGATCTCAGCGGCCAGCCGCTCTCTCATGGTGCTTTCGCCACGCTTGCGGCTGTAAGCGGTGATCCAACGCAGACCCACAGTCTGACGGCGGGCGGGGCGAACTTCGATAGGCACCTGATAGGTGGCGCCACCCACACGGCGGGACTTAACCTCGACGGCGGGCATAATATTTTCCATGGCCTGCTGGAAAATTTCCAGACCATTCTTGCCGAGCTTTTCCTCGACGATCTCAAAAGCACCATAGACGACCTTCTGGGCGACGCCCTTCTTGCCATCGAGCATGATGCTGTTGATGAGCTTAGTTACCAGAACGGAGTTATAAACGGGATCCGGCAGGACCTCTCTCTTGGGTACATTACCTCTTCTGGGCACTTCGCTTCCCTCCTTCATATTAAGATGATTTCATAGGTACTTCAGAAGTGTACTTCTGTTGGTGCCTGCCAGAGGTTTTTTACAGGAATGTAAAAATTCTATAAAAAACGTCAGGCAAGGCGTTGCCTTGCATAAGGCGTGTAATTGCTGGGATAAATGGCGAAAAAAGAAGTTTTTATTACTTCTTGCCGGCCTTGGGCCGCTTTGCGCCGTACTTGGAGCGGGACTGTTTCCGGTTCTGCACGCCCTGGGTATCCAGAGTGCCGCGGATGATGTGGTAACGGACACCGGGAAGGTCCTTTACACGACCGCCACGGATCAGCACCACGGAGTGCTCCTGGAGGTTATGGCCGACACCGGGGATATAAGCGGAAACTTCGTATCCATTGGTCAGACGCACACGAGCGATCTTACGCAGAGCGGAGTTCGGCTTCTTGGGGGTGGTGGTTCTGACGGCGGTGCAGACGCCTCTCTTCTGGGGGGAGGACAGGTCGGTGGCCTTGTTCTTCAGAGTGTTGACACCCTTCTGCAGAGCAGGGGAGTTGGACTTGTAGGTGGCCTGCTGTCTGCCCTTTCTCACGAGCTGATTAAAAGTAGGCATTGGGTTCTCCTTTCTTTTGTTCTCGCCTTTCGGCGGATTTATATCCACAGGCTTTCACCTGTCGGAAACAAGGTTACGCTTTCACTGTCGCTGCCGCGGCGGCACCTACGGAAATTCCGCAGGCTTTTCCAAGGTCATCCATGGTGGACACCCAGACATAAGGGACATGACCTTCCTCACAAAGGGCTCTCACCTCGCCGGTCAGCTTGGGATCCGCGTTCTTCGCCAGATAGACCTGAAGGGCACGCCCATCCCGCAGCGCTTTTTTCAATTGCTTCACGCCCACAACATAATTACTGTCCCCTAATGCCGCAAGGGAGGGGGGCACCTCCGAAGGGGGTTCATTTATAATATCCATACAGCCTTATATTATACTCATTTTTCAGAAAAAGTCAACAAAAATAAGTGCGATTTTTCTACCTTTTGCCAAAATATTTTCACCTGTTTTCCGGAAATTATACCCAGCATCCGCCAAAGCCACCCCGAAGGGTGGCTGTAGCGGTACAATTGGTTTTTACGGAAGGGTTACTCCATTTCGCTGGCAGCAACGGCATTGGTAACCACAGTGACCGGGGTTTCTCCCTCAACAAAGTCACGATAGGCGACCATGCCCGCACCGGCGGGGATCAGCTTACCGATAATAACATTCTCCTTCAGACCGATCAGGTGATCCACCTTGCCCTTGATGGCGGCATCGGTGAGAACCTTGGTCGTCTCCTGGAAGGAGGCGGCAGACAGGAAGGAATCCGTAGCCAGAGAAGCCTTGGTGATACCCAGAAGCACCATGGAGCAGGTAGCCAGCCGAAGCTCTGTCTCACCGGCATCGATCCGTGCCTGGATAGCGGCGTTGGCATCCTCATACTCGAAGGCATCCACAGTGGTGCCTGCCAGCAGCTCGGTATCGCCGGCATCTTCGATCTTCACCTTCCGCATCATCTGACGGACGATGACCTCAATGTGCTTGTCGTTGATATCAACACCCTGCTGACGGTACACTGCCTGAACATTCTGCACCAGATAGTTCTGCACAGCCTCCGTACCGGAGATACGAAGAACATCCTGAGGATACAGGGCGCCGTC
>JAZNYB010000120.1:0-5909 GCA_045594185.1 Faecousia sp.
GCCGCCGCTTATTTGCGGCAAAACGCCCCCCTTCCCACATTTTTGCGGGAGGAAGGCACCATTTTAAGAAAGAAAGGCGAT
The DNA here is from genome assembly GCA_045594185.1 of Faecousia sp. Lineage (GTDB taxonomy): Bacteria > Bacillota > Clostridia > Oscillospirales > Oscillospiraceae > Faecousia. The sequence continues at coordinate 82 of JAZNYB010000120.1, forward strand.
TTTGATCCCGGAAGGCTCTCCCCGGCTACGGTGCGGGCTCCTTACGGAAAGGAGCTTCGCCTGTCCGCTTCTCAGGTGGATAAAGCCGCCTCCTGCCGCTTCGCCTATTTCATGCAATATGGCTTGGGGCTGCGGGAGCGAAAGGAGATCACCCTCGACCCGGCGGAATTTGGCACTTTTGTTCACCATGTTTTGGAGCGCACCGCCCGGAAGGTCAAGGAGCTGGGAGGCTTCCACAAGGTCAGTCTGGAGGAAACGGAAGCCCTCGCCATGGAATACGCCGGAGAATACCACGAGAATCACTTCCGGGATCTGGACGACCTGTCTCTGCGGCAGAGCTATCTGTTCCGCAGAAATCTTCTGGAATTGAAAGCCGTGGTGCAAGAGCTGTGGCGGGAGCTGTCTCAGTCAGACTTTTTGCCGGAAGGGTTCGAGGTCAGCTTCAGCCCCACGGGGGAAATGCCCCCGGTTCATATCCCCGGAGGAGCAATGCCCGCTTACCTGAGAGGCTTTGTGGACAGGCTGGATATTTACAAAAAAGACGGAAAGACCTATGTCCGGGTGGTGGACTACAAGACCGGACGAAAGGACTTTGATTACTGCGATGTGCTTTGCGGCATCGGCTTGCAAATGCTCATTTACCTGTTCGCTTTGGAGGATGGGGGCGAGGTGCTTTTAGGGGATTCTCCCCAGCCGGCGGGGGTTCTGTACTTCCCTGCCCGGTGTCCGGTGGAAAGCATGGATGCCCCTTCCGAGGATGAGGATGTAGAAAAACAGCGGAAAAAGACTCTGAAACGAAGCGGCATTTTGCTGGCAGACGGCGAGATCCTCTCCGCCATGGATCCTTCTCAGGACATGGAGCTGCTGCCTGTGAAAACCAAAAAATCAGGAGAGATCACCGGAAATCTTGCAAGTCCGCGGCAATTCCGTCAACTGAAGCAATACCTGATGAACACCCTGCGCCGTCTGGTGGATCAGATCGCCGGAGGAGATGTGTCTCCCAACCCCTATTTCCGGGGAGATCACGATGCCTGCCGCTTCTGCGAATTTGCCGCCGCCTGCCACTTGGATCTCTGGGGCAAGGCAAGAGTTTATCAAAAAATCGACAGTCAGGAATTTTGGCAGGCAGTAGAAAAGGAGGCAGAGGAAGATGGGAAGTGAAAAGCTGACCCCCGCCCAGAAAGCGGCAACGGAAAACCGGGGTGGTCCTCTGCTGGTATCGGCGGCGGCAGGCTCCGGCAAAACCAAGGTACTGGTTGACCGGCTGATGACCTATCTTTTGGATTCTCAGAACCCCTCCAATATTGATGATTTCCTCATTATCACCTACACAAAGGCCGCCGCTTCGGAGCTGCGGGGCAAAATCGCCGCCAAGCTCATGGAGATTTTGGCTGAAGACCCCGACAACCGCCATTTGCGCCACCAGCTCCAGCGGCTGTACTTGGCAAAAATATCCACCGTCCACTCCTTCTGCTCTGATGTTCTCCGGGAATACGCCTTCTATCTGGAGCTTCCCGGAGATATGCGGGTCGCGGACGAGGTGGAAGCTGCGGAGCTTCGGCAAGCCGCCATGGAGCGCACCTTGGAGGAAGCCTACAAGGGCATTGGAGACAACGAAGAATTGCAAACCTTTGTAGACACCCAAGGCTTTGGCAGAGATGACCGCGCCGTGCCTGTCATTATAGAAAAAGTATACAACAGCGCGCAGTGCCATGCGCAGCCGGAGGTGTGGCTGCGAAGCTGTCTTTCTCAGGGAAACACCCAAGGGCTGACCGATGCTTCCCAAACCATTTGGGGAAAATTTATCTTAGACCGTCTGCACAGCTTTCTGGACAGCCAAATGGGAATTTACCGCCATCTCATTGCCATTGTGCAGAATTATGAGGATTTGGCTTCCAAATACTGCCCCTGTCTGGAGGATGATCTTTACCAATTGGAAAAGCTCCGGGACTGCCACACATGGGAAGCCTGCCGGGAGAATTATATCGGAGGTCTTGTGCGGCTGGCAACGGTTCGGAATCCCAGCGACCCGGATTTGGTCGAGCAGGTGAAAGCCCTTCGGGAAGCCTTGAAGAAAGGGCTTGCCCGGTATCAAAAGCCCTTTGAGACACCTACGGAACAAATTTTCCGGGATCTGGAGCAGGCGAATCTGGCAAACGAAGGACTTTGCGCTCTGGTGCTGGAATTTACAAAAGCCTACGAGGAGGAAAAGAAGCGGCATCGGGTTCTGGACTTCGGAGATCTGGAGCATTTGACCCTGCGGCTGCTTTTGGGGAAGAATCTCACCGGCCCTACCAAAGCCGCCCATGAGATCGGCAGCCGCTTCCGGGAGGTCATGGTGGACGAATATCAGGACACCAACGAAGTGCAGGATCGCATTTTCCGGACACTTACCCACCGGGAGGGAAACCTCTTTATGGTTGGGGATGTAAAGCAGTCCATTTACCGCTTCCGCCTTGCGGATCCCGGTATTTTTCTGGAAAAATATCGCAGCTACAAGCCCTATACTGCCGCTCAGCCGGGAGAAGGGCGAAAGATCCTGCTTTCCGAGAATTTCCGCTCCGGGGAAGCTGTGCTGGCGGCGGCAAATCATGTTTTCACGACTGCCATGTGTCCGGAGGTAGGCGGGCTTTACTATGGAGCGGAGGAAGCACTGAAGGCAGGCATCCCCCACGAGCCCCTGCCCCAAAGTGCCGTGGAGCTGCACTGCATTGAACTCACCGGCGGCGCGTCCAAATATGAGACGGAAGCCCGGTTTGTTGCCCGGCGCATCCGTGAGCTTTTGGATTCACAAACCCTGATCCCCGGCTCTGACGGTTTCCGCCCGGTGACCCCGGATGATATCGTGATCCTTTTGCGTTCCCCCGGTACGGCAGGTGTCTGCTACCGGGAGGCTCTGGAAAATCTGGGTATCCCGGTCGCCACAGACGCGGGAAGCAGTATTTTGGAAACAGGAGAAATCTCCATTCTCCGCAGCCTTCTGGAGGTTTTGGACAATCCTTTGCAGGACATCCCTCTGCAATCCGTGCTTCTCAGTCCGGTCTTTGATTTTTCCGCGGACAGGCTGGGGCAGCTTCGTGCCATGCACCGCTGGGGCAGTCTCTATGATGGTCTGGAACACGCCCAAAAGCAAGGGGCAGAGGATGCGGAACAATTCCTCACCATCTTACAGGAGCTGCGCCGCACCGCACAAGCTGAAACACTGACCCGGCTGTTGGAAAAGATCTATAAGCTGACCCACATGGAATCCATCTTCGCCACCATGCCCGGAGGGGAGCAGCGCAGACGGAATTTGCGCTTCTTCTACGAAACAGCCGCCGCCTATGAGCAAGGAGGTCGGCGGGATTTAAGCGAATTTTTGGAGCATCTGACAAGAATGGAAAGCCGGGGGCTGCGGGCAGAGGAAGGCGCGTCCGCTTCCGGGGCGGTGTCCATCGTCAGCATCCACAAATCCAAGGGTTTGGAGTACCCGGTGGTTTTCCTCAGCAATCTCTCCGGGAAATTCAATCAGGAGGACTTAAAATCCAGCGTACTGGCAGACCCGGTATTGGGTATCGGCTCCAGCGCGGTGAATCAGGAAAACCGCAGCCGTTATCCCACTTTGGCAAAAGCCGCTGTCAGCCAGCGCATCAAGGACGAAAATATCTCGGAAGAACTGCGTGTACTCTATGTGGCAATGACCAGAGCGAAGGATATGCTCATTATGACCTATGCGGACAAGTATCTGCACAGCCATCTTACGGCTCTGCGCTGCCGCCTGATGCCGGAAAGCAACTATGCCTTGGCGCAGGAAGCGGGCTGTCTGGGAGATTGGGTGCTGATGGCAGCCCTTTTGCGCAGCGAGTCCTCGGAATTGTTCCAGCAGGTGGGCAGACCCGCTGACACCATAATTGACGGCTACCCCTGGCAGGTGTGCTTCCACAGCCTTGCCCCGGAGGAAGCCTGCCCCACAGCGACCCGGGATGTCCCTTCTCCGGAAAGCCCCCGCTTACCCCCGGAAAAGGAGCTGGGGGCGGTGCTTACCTTCTCTTATCCCCACGCGCCCAGTACACTCGCCCCCTCCAAGGTCACTGCCACCCAGCTAAAGGGGCGGGAATTAGACCGGGAAGCGGCAGACGGTGCTTTCCGGCAGCCCCCCGCTCCAGCCAGATATTTCAGAAAACCCTCCTTCGCGGAGATCACCCCCCTGAGCGGCAGGGAGATCGGCACGGCTACGCACCTTGCCATGCAGTTTATCCGCTATGAGGAATGTGGCAGTGCCCAGAGCATCGCAAAAGAACTGACCCGCCTTGCATCAGAAGAATACCTCACACAGCGGCAGCTTGAAGCCGTAAACCGGCAGTGGATCGAAGAATTTTTCGCCACGGCGTTAGGGCAGAAGCTGCAAAAGGGAGAAAACATCCTGCGGGAGTTTAAGTTCTCCGTTTTGGAGGACGGCAGTATTCTGGATGGGGACTTAGCCGGAGAAAAGCTGCTTCTCCAGGGCGTTGTGGACTGCTGCATTATGGAGGAGGATGGGCTGACCGTTCTGGATTTCAAGACCGACAATGTGCGCCCCGGGCAGGAGGAAGCCAAAGCCGCCCACTATGCCCCACAGGTGCGAGTCTATGGAAAAGCCCTTTCCAGAATTTGGGAAAAGCCGGTGAAAAAGCTGCTTTTGTACTTCTTTCGTACAGGGTGTCTGTGGGAAGTGCCACCGGAATAAGGAAACTATAAAGGGAGCGAACCACTCAGGCTCGCTCCCCATTTCTTTATGCTTTTTACGCCTTTTCCACGGCATCCGCGGCTTCCTTCAAACCGTCCGTATTCACCGTCTCCATAAGTCCATTGTCAAAGGCGGCGGCGACCCCGGGGTCAATGGGCAGTCTTGCCAGAACAGGCAGACCAAACGCCCCGGCAACGGCATCAATATTGCTCTCACCGAACACTGACAGCCGCTTTCCGCAGTCGGGACAGACCACATAGCTGTAGTTCTCCACCAGACCCAACACGGGAATGTGCATCATATTTGCCATTTTCACCGCCTTGCTGACGATCATGGAAACCAAAGACTGGGGGCTTGTGACCACCACAGCACCGTCCACCGGCAAAGACTGGAACACGGTCAAAGGCACATCACCTGTCCCGGGAGGCATATCCACAAAGAGATAATCCACATCCTCCCAAACCACATCCGTCCAGAACTGCTTCACCGCTCCGGCGATCACCGGGCCACGCCACAAAACCGGGTCAGTATCGTTATCCAAAAGCAGATTGATGGACATGACCTGAATACCGCTTCTGGTGACGGCGGGATACAATCCGTCATCATTTGCTCCGGCACATTCGTTCACGCCAAAAGCCTTGGGCATGGAAGGGCCGGTAATATCCGCATCCAAAATACCAACACGATAGCCACGGCGTGCCATCGCCACTGCCAACTGTGCTGTTACGGTGCTTTTACCAACGCCGCCCTTGCCGGATACAACGGCAATGACTTTTTTGACTGTGGCATGGGGATTCAGCTTTGCCAGCAGGCTTTCTGCTTTACGCTCGCCGCAGTCAGAGCCGCAGGAGGCGCAATTTCCGCTACAAGAACTACTCATTTTCAACGCTCCTATTTCCGGTTTGCCCGGTTTTATTTTTTAATCTCCCCTATTATAACACTTTTATCCGGGCTGTCAACTGTCCGGCAACGCCCTTGTCCGATCCTTTTCCCTTAAGTCTCCTGCTGTAATCTCAGCTTCAGCCCCGTATATCTCCGGCTTCTGCGCTGATTGGCAGTCATTTCATAGATCATTTCTTCCCTGCCTACAATGATCAGCATTTTTCTCGCTCTGGTGATGGCG
>JAZNYB010000121.1:0-6624 GCA_045594185.1 Faecousia sp.
TTAAGGCGTTTTTGTGGTATAATAGAACAAATTTTCTAATATTCTTTACTTCCGGGAAACCGGAATCGGGAGGCACCTATGAAAGAAGAACTGGTGATCCGTGGGGCGCGGCAAAATAACCTGAAAAATATCGATCTGACCATTCCCAGAGACAAGCTCATTGTGTTTACCGGGCTGTCCGGGTCGGGCAAATCCTCGCTTGCCTTTGATACCATCTATGCCGAGGGTCAGCGGCGGTATGTAGAGTCTCTGTCCTCATACGCAAGGCAGTTTTTGGGGCAAATGGACAAGCCGGATGTGGATTCCATTGATGGACTGTCCCCCGCCATTTCCATCGACCAAAAGACCACTTCCAAAAACCCACGGTCAACCGTAGGAACGGTAACGGAAATTTATGACTATCTGCGCCTTTTGTGGGCAAGAGTTGGTGTGCCCCACTGCCCCAAGTGCGGCAGAGAAATTCGGCGGCAAACCATTGATCAGATCGTGGATCAGGTCATGGGCCTTCCGGAGCGGACAAGGTTTATGATCCTTGCTCCGGTGATCCGGGGCAAAAAGGGCGAGCATAAGAAGGTGCTGGAGGATGCCCGGAAATCCGGCTTTTCCCGGGTTCGGGTGGATGGGATTTTGTACGACCTGAACGAAGAGATCCCTGTGGAAAAGAACAAGAAGCACACCATTGAGCTGGTGGTTGACCGGCTGGTGCTGCGCTCTGATTTGCGCCGCCGTTTGGCAGACTCTCTGGAGACAGGCTGCGCTCAGGCAGAAGGGCTGGTCATCGTCCATTTGCCGGAGGAAAACCGGGATCTGGAATTTTCCCAGAACTACGCCTGCCCGGATTGCGGAATCAGTCTGTCCGCACTGGAACCCCGGATGTTCTCCTACAACACCCCCTACGGCGCTTGCCCGGAATGCTCCGGCTTGGGCTTCCGGCTGGTGGCAGACCCGGCTCTTGTGATCCCTGACCCCTCCAAATCCATTTGGGACGGCGCGATTCAGCTCTCCGGGTGGAACAGCGTGCGCTCCGATTCTATTTTCCGAATGTATTTTGAAGCTCTGGCTAAAAAATATCGCTTTTCTCTCACAGAACCCTTTGAAGCCCTCTCCCCGGAGGCGAAGGAGGTCATCCTCTATGGCACAAAGGGAGAGAAGCTGCGCATGACCTATAACCGGGGCAATGGCAACGGCGTTTTGGAGCAGCCCTTTGAAGGCATTATGAACAATCTGGAGCGGCGGTTTCGGGAGACTCCCTCCGATGCGGTGCGCAAGGAGCTGGAGGAATGTATGTCCACCTCACCCTGCCCCCGGTGTCATGGGGACAGGCTTTCGGATATGGCAAGAGCCGTCACCGTGGGCGGGCTGGGGCTTGCGGATTTCTGCCGGCTCACCGTGGCAAAGGCTCTGGAATTTATGGAAAACCTGACTCTGGAGGGCAACAGCGGTATCATCGCCCAACCAATCCGCAAGGAAATTTTGGAAAGACTGCGTTTCCTCATGGATGTAGGTCTGCAATACCTGACCTTAAGCCGTGGCGCGGGAACGCTCTCCGGGGGCGAAAGTCAGCGAATCCGTCTGGCGACACAGATCGGATCCTCCCTCATGGGGGTTCTGTATATTTTGGACGAGCCTTCCATCGGTCTGCACCAGCGGGACAATGACAAGCTGCTGGGCACTCTGAAGCACCTGCGGGACATTGGAAACACCCTCATCGTGGTGGAACACGACGAGGACACCATGCGGGCGGCGGATTTCATTGTGGATGTAGGTCCGGAGGCAGGCATTCACGGCGGCGAGATCGTAGCCACCGGCACATTGGAGGATATCATCGCCTGTCCCCGGTCGATCACGGGGCAGTACCTCTCCGGGGCGAAGAAGATCCCCGTCCCTTCCAGACGGCGGCAGGGCAGCGGTCATACCCTCCGGGTCACCGGGGCAAGGGAAAACAATCTGCAGAATTTGGATGTATCTGTTCCTTTGGGGACTTTTACCTGCGTGACAGGTGTCTCCGGCTCCGGCAAGTCCAGCCTTGTGAATGAGGTTTTGTATAAGGTGCTGGCGGCAAAGCTGAACCGGGCAAGAACACGCCCCGGTGCTTATGACAAAATTTTCGGCTTGGAGCATTTGGACAAGGTCATTTCCATTGACCAAAGCCCCATTGGGCGCACCCCCCGCTCCAACCCTGCCACCTATACCGGACTGTTCAATGACATCCGTGACCTGTTCGCCTCCACCGCAGAAGCCAAGGCCCGGGGCTACAGCACGGGACGGTTCTCCTTCAATGTGAAGGGCGGGCGGTGCGAAGCCTGCGCCGGTGACGGTCTTGTGAAGATCGAAATGCACTTTTTACCCGATGTATATGTCCCCTGCGAGGTCTGTCACGGTCAGAGATACAACCGGGAGACTCTGGAGGTTCGGTACAAAGGAAAAAATATCGCTGAAATTCTGGACATGACGGCACAGGAAGCAGTGGCTTTCTTTGAAAATCTGCCGAAAATCGCAAGAAAAATCCAGACCCTTGTGGATGTGGGTCTGGGGTATATCAAGCTGGGGCAATCCTCCACCACCCTCTCCGGAGGTGAGGCGCAGCGGGTGAAGCTGGCAACGGAGCTGTCCCGCCATGCCACCGGGTCTACCATTTATATTCTGGACGAACCCACCACAGGTCTGCACACTGCCGATGTGCACAAGCTCATTGATGTGCTGCAAATTCTGGTGGAAGCCGGAAACACGGTGCTGGTCATTGAACACAATCTGGATGTGATCAAATGCGCCGACCATATTATCGACCTTGGCCCGGAGGGTGGCGACGGCGGCGGTCGCATCGTTGCCACAGGAACACCGGAGGAGGTCGCCAAAACGGAAGGCAGCTTCACCGGGCAGTATTTGGCGAGAGTGCTGAAATCTGAGGAATAAACAAAAGGTGTCCCTTGAAGGACGAAAAACCATCCAAAGGGACACCGTTTCACCTTTATAAATAATCCATGGCTTCCAAGGGCAGCTCCCGGGACAGCTCCACCAGAGTATGATCCCAATGACCGGTATAATCCAGGCGGCGCAAGGGCGTGCGTAAGGTCTCCGTGTCCTGCTGCGGTGCTTTTCTGGAAATGGACAAAGCGGCTTCCGTACCACCTTCTCTGCCGGGGCCTATAAACAGGGCGCCGCCGTGTTTTGTGGCGATCAGCCGGGAGAGAAGAAGCCCCAACCCAAGACCGAAGCGACTGTCCTCGATCCCGGGACTGCGGCGGTAACGGCTGAACAGGGCATCTTTTACCTGCTCGTGCAAGCCTTCACCGCTGTCTTCTATTCGCAGGATCACATGGCGGTGGGTTTTATGAAGCTGCCCACGGATGAATCCGCCTTTGGGCGTGAATCGCAGAGCATTGGACAAAAGGTTGAGAACGCAACGCTCCAACTGCTGGGCATCGCCGTAGACAAGCATATCCTCTCTGGGCAAACGGAAGGAAATTTCCACACCCAAAGGCTCTGACAAGGCTTCCACCTTTTGGAAAATTTCCTCATAGAAGCTGCCCAGCTCTATGGGGTCACGCTGTCCGGTTTGGCTGGTAAAAAACTGCTGGGCATCGGACATATTTCCCACGATCCGCAAAAGCTGCAGCATGGACTGATACATCCGGCGAACCTGATTTACAGAGACGGGATCCTCCGGGGCAATGGCAGGCATCAACACCTCTGCCGTACCCAAAAGCCCATCCAAAGGGCCACGAAGCTGCTGCGCTGCCAAAGCGAGAACCCGCAGATTTTCCTCGTCCTCCCGGCAGTCCAGCAAAAACAGCAGACCTTCCTCTCCGGCGGTGATGGCTGTCTGACGGAGACTTCCCGCAAAATTCAGAGCGGTGCAAAGACTCCCCTGCCCCACTTCTTCCAAAGCTTCATCGCCGCACAAAAGATACGGGCCAATATCTGTACCGGGAGTCAGGAGCAATGCCCGCGCCTCTGAGTTTGCACAGGTGATCACCCCATCCCTGACAAAAAAAGCGGGGCGTGATATGAGATTTAAGAGCTGTACTTGAGAACTTGACTGGCTCATAGCGGCTCCTCCCCATTCATTGCGGTTATCTTATGCAGATTTTTGCCATACAGCCCAGAAAAATCTTTCCATGGCTGTATTTGCGTTGTTTTGACTATTGTAACGATTTTTCGACAAAAAAGCAAGTTTTTTTGAAAAAAGAGGAGGTGCTGTTTGTGGAGCACGGCGGACATCGGGACAGATTGCGCCAGCGTTTTCTGAACGAGGGCTTGGACAGCTTTGGAGATGAGCGGGTTTTGGAGATGCTGCTCTTTAACGCCATTCCCCGGAAGGACACATACCCCATTGCCAAGGAGCTGATCCGGCAATTCGGCTCTCTGGTGGAGGTTATGGAGGCATCCCCCGCAGCCCTTGCGGAAGTCCCCGGTGTGGGGGAAAGCACGGCGGCTTACATCCACTTTATTATGGCAACATACCGCTATTATTCCATTAAAAGATACTCCCAGCGGCGGGTGCTGGATACGGTGGAAAAGTGCGCCGAATATTTGCAGCCCCGGTTTCTGGGCTTGCAGGAGGAGGTGGTGTGCGCCCTGAGTCTGGATGCCCGGTGCGGTGTCACGGGCTGCAAGATCTTGGGAGAGGGCAGTGTCAATTCCGCCAATGTTCCCATTCGGAAAATCGTGGAGTTTGCTCTGAACCACAACGCAACCACCTTGGTTTTGGCACATAACCATCCCGCCGGGATCGCTCTGCCGTCATCTCAGGATGTGGAATCCACAAAACGGGTCGCCGCGGCACTGGAGGGCATTGGTGTCACCTTGGCTGACCATTTGATCATCACCCCCGGGGACTATACCTCCATGGCAGAATCCGGCTTGTTGCGGGGAATATGGATATAAAGCCAACAAAAATGCCTGCCACCCTGGCAGGCATCGTTTTTTATCAAAGAAGCATGGTCATATTTGGCTGTTCTCCCGTAAGTACCGTTCAGTCAGCTCCGCGGCACTGCGCACCATCGCAAGACAGGGACGGGACTTGTAATACTCCGGCGTTCTGTCCTCGGGAACAGGCAAAGTTCCGGGGTTTTTCAGCAGCTCCCGGCAAACGATCGAGCCATGCCGCTGCCGAAACTGCTCTGCCAACGCCTGTATCCGGGCATAGTGTTCCGCTTTTTCCGCTTTGGCTTCCGGGCTTTCGTAGCCATACAAAAGACCCAGCACCATAAACGCCCCGGATATTGCTCCGCAAACCTCCCGCAGTCTGCCCATACCGCCCCCGAAGGAGGAAGCCAGCCGTGCGGACACCTCTCTGGGAAGCCCGGTAACATCCTCAAAGGCGATCAGAACCGCCTGGGAACAGTTGTAGCCCTCCAAAAAGAGCCGTTCCGCTTTTTCTCCGTAAGTCATAATACATCCCTCCGGGTTTATGGTAGCACAAGAAAAAAGAAATTGCAAGGCAACATTCTTGCATCCAGGCAGCATAATGTGCTATAATTCCCATATGATATACCTTGCGAATATGAAAAGGAGGCGCGCCTATGGATTGCAAGACCGGTTCCTGCGGTAGCTGCGGCAATTGCGGCGGCTGCGGAAGTCTCACCTTAAGCCCTCAGGAGATTCAGGTTTTGGAGCAGCTTCGGGTGTACGCGTTTCTTCCGGTTGCCCGCAGAGCCGACACCATGGAACCCCATTGCCGGGAAGCAGGTATGCCGGAGGAAGCCACCCTTGCGCTCCGGCTTTTGGAAAAGAAGGCATTGGTAGAAATCAGCTACCATAAGCCTCTGGGAAATTTTGACTACCGGGACTATGGGGGGCTGCCGGTGCGGGGGAGTGTAGGCTTGACCCGGAGAGGGCAGCAGGTTCTGGAGCTGCTGGAAATACAAGGAGCGGAAATATAGTCAAAAGGAAAAACTTAAAGCACCACCGGCACAGACTCCGTGATCTCGATCCTCCCCGGTGTAACGGAACAGCCCACGGCAAGCACCCCCACGCCCGCTTCTGCCGCCTGCCGGAGTGCCGAAGCAAAAGCGGGGTCGGTCTGTTCGTTGGGCTCAAAATGGTGGATGCCGGACATTTGAATGACAAACAGAACATATGCCCCATAACCCTCTTTTACAGCCTCCGTCAGCCCCCGCAAATGCTTTGTTCCCCTCAGAGTTGGAGCATCGGGAAAGCGGGCGATGTTGTCGCGCTCCAGAGTGACACCTTTGACTTCCAGAAAGCAGCGTTTTCCGTCTTTCAGGAAGGTGAAGTCGAAGCGGGAATCTCCGTGGGTATATTCCCGGCGAAGCTCCTGAATTTCTCCCAATCCTCCGGTGGAAAGCCAGACCTCGGCGGCTGCGTTGGGCGCTTGGGAGTCCATGTTGATCAGTCTGCCGCCCTTTTCCGCCGCGATCAGGTCAAACCGGGTTTTGCGGTTGGGATTCCCGTCATAGCGGCACCACACAGAAGCCCCCGGCGGCAGAAGCTCCCGGCAGCGACCTGTATTTTTCACATGGCAGATCTCCACCTGACCATTTATCTCAATGTGGGCAATAAAGCGATTGGGTCGGGAGAGAAATTTTCCGGGCAGCATTTCGCCGTTTTTCATGTATTCCAACCACCTTTCCGGAACATACTATAGCAGAAATCCGGCAT
>JAZNYB010000122.1:0-7579 GCA_045594185.1 Faecousia sp.
GTGGGCAGGCTCTACAAAGGGCAGCTCCAAAAGCTCTGCCATGATCCTTGCGCTGAAATACTCCCCCCGGCTGGCGCAGAAATCCTGTCCCGCACCCAGCTCCATAGCCCAAAGGGTCGCCTTAAATTCATCCTCCAAATCAAGGCGCAGACCCAGGTCCCTTATGATCTCCCGGAATCGCTGAGCAACAGGGGCAAAGACAGAAGCAACATCGCCCCCGTTGTGGGCGGCTTCGTGGCAAGCGTACAGGCTGTCCGTAATTTTTATATCCTCCGGGAACCGTTTTCCGGGAGCGGACACCACCACAAACCGCCTGCGGGGGTCTTGCTCTATAATGCGTTTCACCATGGAGAAGTGGGCGGCATCAGCCAGAGAACTGCCGCCGAATTTTGTTGTGATCATAGAATCAACTCCGTTATTTTACCAGATCGTCCATATCGTAATGCCCCGGTGCTTTGCCCAGCAGGAATTTTGCGGCTTCCATTGCGCCTTGGGCAAAGAGTGCCCGGTCATGGGCTTCGTGCTTTAAGGTCAGGGTTTGGCTGCCGGTGGAGATCAGGACTTCATGGATGCCGACGGTGTTGCCCAGACGAACAGAAGAAATGCCGATCTCCTGCTTCTGCCGCTTGCCAACGCCGGCTCTGCCGCAGTGGAACTCTGCCTCCGGGCGAACCTCGGCTGCGGCTCTTGCCAGCATGAGGGCTGTGCCGCTGGGAGCATCCGCCTTGCGGTTGTGGTGTGTTTCCACGATCTCAATGTCAGCATCGGGGAAGAATTTTGCGGCATCCTTGACCAGCTTGCAGAGAACGGCAATACCTAAGCTCATGTTCCCGGTGTAAAAAACAGGGATCTTCCTGGCTGCATCGAGGATCTCCCTCCGCTCAGCTATGGTGTGTCCAGTCGTTCCCACAACAATGGGGACATTCCTCTCCAAGGCGAATTTCACAGCGTTGGTGGTGGCGGTGTGGAAGGAGAAGTCAATGACCAGATCGCAATCCTTCGTAACCTTGGAGAAATCGGTATAAATTCCTTCCCCGCCCTTGGCATCTATGAGTGCCGCGGGGGTATAGCCGTTTTGGGCAATGAGCTTTTGCAATTCCAGCCCCATGGCCCCGGCAGCACCGTTTAATACGATGTTCATATTAAATCGCACCCCACTTTTTCATTTCCGTCAGCAGCTTTTCACGGTTTCCTTCCGTCATGGGGGTCAGGGGCAGACGAATACCACCCTCCCCAAAGCCCATGGCGGTGGCGGCTGCCTTGGCGGGAATGGGGTTGACCTCGCAGAACAGAAGGTTCACAAGGGGCAGAAGCCGGCACTGCAATTCTGCCGCTCCCGCAACATCTCCGGCGAAGAACTTATCACAAATAGCAACTGTCTCCTTTGGCACGACATTGGAAAGAACGGAAATACAACCCAAGCCACCCATGGACAAAATGGGAACGATCTGATCGTCATTGCCGGAATAGATCGCCATATCTCCGGCGGTGGCGGCAATTTCCACGATCTGCCCGATGTTTCCGGAGGCTTCTTTTACGGCAACGATCTTAGGGTGCTTGGAAAGCTGGGCGCAGGTGGCAGGAAGCAAGTTGCAGCCGGTGCGGGAGGGGACATTATAGGCAATAATGGGCTTGGTGGAAGCATCGGCGATGGCAGTGTAGTGGGCAACCAGACCTGCCTGGGTCGCCTTATTGTAATAAGGAGTGACCACCAAACAGGCATCAGCACCCACTTCGCAGGCGAATTTTGTCATTTTGACTGCTTTGGCAGTGCAGTTGCTTCCCGTGCCGGCGATGACGGGAACACGCCCTGCCGCTCGCTCCACAGTGAAGCGGATGACTTCCTTGTGTTCTTCCTCGGTCATGGTGGCACTTTCCCCGGTCGTTCCGCAAGCAACCAGAGCGTTGATACCCATTTCGATCTGCCAGTCAATGAGTCTGCCGTAGCTTTCGTAATCAATAGAACCGTCGGGCAGCATGGGAGTGACCAGAGCGGTGGCAATGCCCTTAAAAATAATTTCCTTCATAGTCGTAACCTCCTGTTTATTAGGGATGTTGGTTTTGTTAAGCATATAAATTTTGGTTTGTCGAGCAGTTGCCAATTACCCCCGGTTTCGTAGATATGTCCGCCCCTGCGGAGGGTGGTACAGCCTGTTCGATCAATCGGAATTTTTCAGCTTAAAGTGGCTGGTTCTAAATCGGCTTCCTTATTTAACAGCCGCCAAAAATGCTTCCAATCGGTCAAGTCCCTTCTCCAGATCTTCCAGGGAGCAGCAATAGGACAATCTGAAATACCCTTCCGACCCAAAGACAGAGCCGGGAACGGTGGCAACCTTGCCTTCCGTAGTGAGCCGGGTGGAAAATTCCTCTGAGGTCATGTTCAAATGGGAAATGGAAGGGAATACATAGAATGCTCCTTCCGGTTTTGCGTAGGGAAGCCCCATAGCATCCAATCTCCGGCACACATATTCCCGGCGAGCCCGGTAGGCATCTGCCATGGGCTTGGGGTCATAGGCGAGGGCGGCAATTCCTGCCTGCTGAACCATGGAAGGGGCGCAGGCGAGGATATGACCGTGCAGGGGCGTGAGCTTTTCAATGATAGACTGAGGTGCCATGAGATATCCCAGCCGCCAGCCGGTCATGGCATAGGGCTTGGAGAAGCTTTGAACGGAGAGGATACGGTCTTTCAGTTCCACAAACTGAGAGAATGTAAGGCAGTGCTCCAGACCCCAATAAACATCGTCACTGAGGACGAAGAAACGGTGCTTTCTGACCAACCGGGCAATATCCTTCAGATTTTCCGGGGTATAGACCACGCCGGTGGGGTTGTTGGGGGAATTGAGGATCAGGAGCTTCGTCCGGGGAGTGATGGCTTTCTCCAAAAGCTCCCCGGTGAGCTGGAATCCTGCCCCGAAGGTGTCCACAGGCACAGGGGAAGCACCGCACAGTCTTGTAACGGTGTCGTAGAAATTGAAAGCGGGGGTGGGTATAATGACCTCATCGCCCGGATTCAGAAGTCCGGTCATGGCGGTGTAAATGGCTTCCGTGCCTCCGGCGGTGACAATGATCTCGCTTTCGCTGTAGTCCAATCCCCGGTGTTCTTTTTCATAGGCAGCGATGGAACGGCGAAGCTCCAGACTTCCCCGGTTTTCCGTATAGTGGGTGCAGCCGTCTTTCAGGGCGGTGATGCAGGCATCTACAATGGGCTGGGGCGTATCAAATTCCGGCTCTCCCAGAGTGAACATGACACAGTCCTCTACGGTTTTTGCCAGAGCGGAGAATCTGCGAATACCGCTGAGCCGCAGCTCATTTACACGATGATTCCATTCCATTTTTAATATTCCTCCTCTAATGCCTGAAACAGGGACAGTCCCTTTTCCAAGGCTGTTTCATCAAAATCGAAGTTTTGACTGTGAAGTGCGGGAGCGGGTCCGCAGCCCAGAAAGAAGAACACCCCGGGTACAAACCGCTGATACCAGGAGAAGTCCTCCGCGATCTTCACGGGCTTTTCCAGATATTCTATGGACAGGATTTCCTTTACCCGGTCATAAACCACCGGGTCATTATGAACTGCCGGATAGCTGGGGGAAACGGTAAGCTCCAGCCTGCAGCCGCTTTCCTCCTGTATTTTTGCGGTGAGCCGTTCCAGACCCTTTTTCAGATAATCAAAAGTTTCGTCCTCGAAAGAGCGAAGCGTTCCCTCCAGCCGGGCAGAGCCAGCCACGGCGTTTCGAACCGTGCCTGCCTCCATTTTTCCCATTTTCAAAAGGCGCAGTACATTTTTGGGAAGGCTTTCCTCCAGCTCCTTTGCCCCCAGAAGCCACCGCATGGCGGCATCCAGCGCGTCCAGCCCTTCTTCGCTGCGGGCAACATGGGCGGATTTTCCGGTGACGGTCAATGTCACCTCAGAGGAGCGGCACATCATGCTCCCCGGTCTGGTGGCGACTACTCCAACCGGCAGATCCGGCCAAAGGTGCAGCCCGAACACGGCTTTAACCTTGTGTCGCGCCAAAATGCCGCTTTCGCAGATGGGCTTCGCTCCTCCGACGGTTTCCTCCGAGGGCTGGAAAATGAGAAGCACATTATGGGGCAGGCGCTTTTGTTGTGCCACCCATTGGGCAAAAGACAGCAGGATTGCCATATGTCCGTCGTGACCGCAGGCGTGCATTTTTCCCTCGTGCCGGGAAGCGAAGGCAAGCCCGGTGTTTTCCATAATGGGGAGGGCATCCATATCGGCCCGGAAAGCCAGAGTGTCCTCTTTCCCAAAGTCAAAATAGGCGCAAAGGGAGGAAGTGGCGGGCTTTAGAAGGGTACAGGGAAGCTCCTTTAGTACGGATTCAATATAAGAAAGAGTTTTAGGCAGGTCAAAGGACAGCTCCGGGATCTGATGCAGGGCTCGGCGGTGCTGAGATAGTGACATATGGGTTTCCTCCTTACAAGGGGTGGTGAGAAAGTTTTGGTTTGTTGGGCAGTGTCGATATTTCCCGAAGGAAACTCGATACATATTCGCTTCGCTCATATTCGATATGATATAGATCCTTCTCGTCCCGCAGGGCATATCGAGCGCGCGGCACATATCGAGCGCAGGGCGCATATGGAAAATCCTGCCAGGGATTTATATCGAGAGGCATCTTTGGCTGCCTGTAAATCGGAATCATCACCCATGAAATTATATGCTGTTTCCGGTTGTATTTTTTGGGAAGCCGTGATATGCTAAAGAAAAACGAAAAGGAGACTTTTCCATGAACGCACAGGAAATTATTGAATTTATCCGCACCTCCGAGAAAAAGACCCCTGTTAAGGTGTATATCTGGGAAAAAGAGACTACCGCTTTCCCCGGCGCAAAGGAATTTCCTACGGGACAGGGTACAAAGATCGTCTTCGGTGACTGGAAGGTGATCGCTCCTCAGCTTGAAGCGCAGAAAGAAAAAATCGCTGATCTGCAAATTGAGAACGACCGCCGCAATTCCGCTCTGCCTCTGCTGGACTTAAAGGGAATCAACGCCCGCATTGAGCCCGGTGCCATTATTCGGGATCAGGTGGAGATCCACGATGGCGCGGTCATTATGATGGGAGCGATCCTCAACATCGGCGCCATTGTAGGGGAAGGGTCTATGATCGACATGGGTGCTGTTTTAGGCGGCAGAGCCACTGTAGGAAAGCACTGCCATGTGGGTGGCGGCGCGGTTTTGGCAGGTGTTATTGAGCCGGCAAGCGCGACCCCCGTGGTCATTGAGGATGATGTGCTCATTGGTGCCAATGCGGTGATTCTGGAAGGCGTGAGAGTGGGCAAGGGTGCCATCGTTGCTGCCGGTGCGGTGGTTATTTCCGATGTACCTGCCAACGGGGTTGTAGCCGGTGTTCCCGCAAAGCTCATTAAAATGAAGGACGAGCAGCTTGCCGCCAAAAATGCCCTCATCGATGCCCTTCGGGAATTGTAAGATACTGATTCTATTATACACATATTTGTCGCAATGTACAGACAAATATTGCCCCTGTTTAAGCGAAATGTGCTTTTTGTACAGAAAAACCTCCGATTCCCGTTCTTTGGGGTCGGAGGTTTTGGTGTTCAGGGGGCTAAAAAGGCTTGGGCAAAGGCGGCGGCAGTCTCCTTGTGTGGTGCTAAATCAAAGACGGCAAAGGTACATTCCTCAAAATAGCCCTCTGCTTCCAGACAGGGGTGGTCAGTGAGTACAATGCCGCAGGGATAGCCACCCAATTCCTCAGGTGCGTAAACAATGCTGCCCTCATAGCTTGCCAGTGTTTCTTCTGAGAGAATGCCGGACAGATCAGCGAAAACATCCTGAGAAGCCAGATTTTCAAAAATCGTTCCGCTGCTCATAAAGATGTCCTGCCCCACGGCAAGGTGAACGGAAAGAGCGATATATTCTTCTGAGCCACCGGTTACATTTTTGTCCGTTACCGTAAAGCTAAGTCCTTTTACGCAGCCCTCGTAGATCTCAAAGCCTTGATGTTCCAGATAATCCGTAAAGGATTCCTCCCGGAAGGGGGATGTGAGCTCGTGGTTGACCAGAACGATCTGCAAAAGTGGTTCCGGGGTGCTTTTGGGAAATAAGATGACAGCCAAAAAGACTGCGCCCACAATGCCCAGAATGTGATAGCGGTAGTAATCCCAAATGTATTCCAGTCGCTCCTTGCGGGACAGTTTTTTGAATTTCTCCCAAGAATCCTTAAATCCGTTTCTTGCCATTTTTGTTCCTTCTTTCAGGATTATTTCCCTCACAATAACATAAAAACGGCAAAAATGGAAGAATTTTAACAAAATCTTTACATCTTTCAAGAAAGTTTCCTCTTTTTAATGGTTGCAAAATTTAGAAATATTGCGAAATGACTATTGACTTTACTTAGAAATTTGTGGTAAGATGTCAAGGTATTGGGGGGTAATCCGCAAAGATTTTGTTGATATGCACAAAGACCTCCCGAATCCCGATTGTTTTTAGAGGTTTTCTGAAATTTTGATCCGATGCCCGGGGTGTTGATTGGTGGATCGGTCACGAGCGATGGACACCAACAACTTTTATCGTATTATGGACAGAGGATCCTATGCCCCTGTCCATATTTTTGTAATATAATAATAACAAAAATTTCCAAGAAAGAAGGTGAAGCGGGAATGAGGACTGATATGCTGCGGCAGGCGATCCAATACAGAAAGAAACACAAGCAGAGAAAGATCTGGAGAAATATCGTGACCTGCATGGCGGCAGTCGTTGTGTTTATCACCACATATGTTTTGATCCTTCCCGCCATCACCATGGAACAGGATGTGTTCTGCGGTTTGCAGGAGCATATCCATGAGGAAGCCTGTTATGGTGGTCTTTCCTGCCAGCCAGAGGTTCACAGCCATTCGGAGGGCTGCTACGATTCGGAGGGAAACATTGTTTGCGGCTATGCTGATTTCCTCATCCACAGGCACAATGAATTTTGCTACAATCAGGATGGAAGCCTGATTTGCTCCCTGCCTGAGATCTTTGAGCATATCCACGGTGAAGACTGCTACGAGATCGTAACAGAGCCTACAGAAGCCCCCACAGAAGCACAGACCGAAGCACCCACGGAAGCACCCACGGAAGCACCCACGGAAACGCCTTCGGAAGCACCATCTCAATCTACTCATATCCACACGGAGGAATGTTATACCCCCCATCAGGGCGGGCTGCTGTGTCAGGAGGAAGAAACGCCGGGTCATTCCCACAGCACGGATGAAGGCTGTTACACAGAAGAAACGAACCTTATCTGCCAGCTTGCGGAAGGGGGGGAACATACCCATCGGGAAGGCTGCTATGAAACGGTTTCTCAGCTTGTCTGTGAAATTCCCGAAGCACCTGCCCATACCCATGAGGGCGAATGCTACGAATGGGAAATGACCCTGACCTGCGGCTTGGAAGAAAACGAGTCCACAGAACCCATTGAGACAGAACCTGCCGCGACGGAAGCGCCCACAGAACCCGCCGCGACGGAAGCACCCACCGAGCCTGTGGAGACTCCCGCAACCGAGCCTGTTGAGGAACAGAAGGTTCTGATTTGCGGCGCAAAGGAACTGAAAGTACATACCCACGAT
>JAZNYB010000123.1:0-15993 GCA_045594185.1 Faecousia sp.
CCTTTTCCATAATGCCATTTTCCCCAGCTTCCGGCAGGATCATCCTGCCATCTTCACCGAAGTTGTAGAAGCCTGGCTCTACCAGTCCGTTGGCATTGGTGACCCAATAGGTTCCCACAGCAGCCTGACCGTTGGAACGGATGTAGTAATAAGCTCCATCCAACTCGATCAAACCGGCACTCATTTGCAGCTCATCGGCTACATAGTAGTACAGACAACCGTTTTCTTCCACAATGCCATTCTTAACAACAGGCACGGAAGGAGCAAGCATCATCCGCATGGAGAAAACAGCAAATGCCATGGTATCGGAATCCACGCTATAGGTAGCCAAAGGTTCGTCCGTCTGGCTGGGTTCAGCAAAGGTCGCCTTAACATCCGTAATGGACAGGATGCCATCTCCGGTATTGGTAACCGTGACATAGGCAACATTATCCGCAAAAATGGTGCTGATGCTGTTGGTGGCAGCGCTGCCGGTGAACAGATCATAGTACATTGCGGAGCTGGTGGAAATGGTGTGAGTGATGGTGTTGACCGCGGTTGCGCTGGCGGTTGCGCCAATGACCGCTTTCATGGTAACCGCAGAGCCGTCAGCGGACTTCGCGCCGATGTCAAAACCGGTGGGCACGGCAGAGGTTGTTACCTTGAAGGTCACAGCCTGACCCTTGGAGAGATAAACCTCGTTCTTGGGGCCGATGGCGGTGTACTCTGCCCAGTCAACGGTATCTTCCTCAGTGCCGTTGTAATAATCCACGAAGCCGAAGCCGGATGCAAAGCCTTCCCCGGAATCCTGCTTGGTGATCAGGGCTTCTCTGATCTCCACCACCTCGGGATTTGCTTCGCCGTCAGCCAGATACGCGTTATAGGCGGTCAGCGCATCCCCTGTGGGGCTTGCGCCATTGGAGGTATCAATGGGATTGTAGATCCGGATGGCATCGAAGATAAACTCGCCGCCACGGGACAGACCGGGATAACTGGGGTTATTGTATGGTGCCATGACACCGATCACCACCCGGTATGTACCGTACTCCAGGTCATCAATGGACAGAACAGGAATCTGATAGAGATCCAATTTGGTGTCACTCTTGTTGGATACAGACCATGTCTTTACCAGCTCTCCGGTATTGGCGTTGTACACCTTTGTCTGGAATGTACCCTGCTTGGAGCCGGTGGCACTGATGATGTCGAAGCCTGTACCGGTGAAGGTGAACTCCGTGGTGGTTTCGCTGATTCCCTGGCCGTTGGCATGAAGCGCGGAGCCGTTGGAGAAATAGCTGTCATTGGCGTAGGAAGAATCATAGCCATAGATCTGGAGGGGCTGCTTGCTGGGGGCACCGGATTCGGGACCGATATAGAGATAATCAACAACAACCGTTGTCCCAACCGGCAAATCGGTAAACTTCATCCAAAGACGCATATACCCTGTATTGGCAAGCCACTGCCTATCCATCTTGGCGGTATGAGTGTAATACTGCCCATTGGCCTTTGCCAGATCCAATGTTGAATCATAGGTATATTTATTTCCGTTGTCGGTGCTGAGTCTGGCAATCATTCCAACCTTGAACTGACCACTGGCAGATGCCTCCGGGACATTTTCCAGCTTAAAGCGGATCTCATAATAATCATTCGCACCGGATGTATAGGCAATGTCAGGGGCTGTTCTCAATTGCGTTAATTGATCATCATTAACACTGCTGTAAGTGAAGGAAATGGTGCCGTCTTCGACTCCATTGTAGGTTGAACCGGTACTTCTCTGCCAGCCTGTTCCCAAATCGTAGTTGTTACCATTATAAATGGCATCATTGTACCGCTCACGATCGGCAACGGTATTATCGAAGCCGAAGTACAGCCCGGGAACATCGGTAACATCCATAGTCTTGCCCACAGTGCCGTCGTCCTGCTTGCTGTCAGTCTGGGAATCGGAAGTCCATTCAGACCAGCCGGAGCCGGGAGTTGTGTATGTTTGGGCGATGTTGCCGGTGCTGGTGGGGATGAAATCGGCTGCGCCACCTTCAGGGCCTACATAGATGTAGTCAATAATGACATTGGCTTCCTTCTCGCTGTCGACGGGGTAGAGATAGCGGAATTGCAGACCAAAGTGGGAAATGAACTCCGCGTTTTTGTAGATATCCGCATAGTTTGTGTTGATATTATTACCAAGAGGGATCGTAAGGGTAATATACTCGTCGATCACCAAATCGTAGCTCTTGGCGATACTGCTGTTCTCCGCATAGGACACAGTTCCATCGGAAGCAGTTGTACCATAGCCAAACCGCACCCGAATCTGCGGTCTGGTTGCACTGGTATAGCCGCCGTTGTTAAACTCCACATTCGTGACCTTGAAACGAACCTCCAGAACATCCGTCTCGCCGGGCTTATAATTCAGGGACGGGCCATAATTGCCATTGGAAACCTGATAGCGTGTACCCGGGGTATCCGTGGTAAGGAAGCTGGGGCCGTAAATTCTGTACTCATCAGCTTCACCCTCATTTACGACTGTACTGCTCTGTGTCACAATGACCTTTGCGGCGCCGGTGCTGTTATTGATGCTGAAGTTGGAAGCACCGTCATTGTTGACAGATGCCCAGCCGGAGTTCAGGTCGAAGTTGATCCCATCGTAAGCAGGAGTATATTCATAACGCCTTCTGTCCGCTTCGCTGTTGCCAAAGCCGAAGAACAAGCCCGTGTTATAGTCCTCCGGTACAGGCAGACCTGCTTCGCTGCCGATGTACACATAGTCCATGACCACTTTGGCGCCCATAGGAAGGTTGCGGAAGCGCAGATAGATCCATTTGTACTCCTTTTCGCCCTTCCATGTGCATTCGCCGTTTTCATTGGCATCCATTTTACCGGTAAGGATATAATACTTCCCGTTGGCATCCGCGGTTGCCGAGTCAAACAAATCGGTTCTCGGGGTAGCACTGCCATCAGAATAGGTTCCATGGATCTGGAATTGGAAGGTTTCTCCCGCACTGGATTCTGCTTCACTCAGATCCAGCTTGAAGCGTATCTGGAAATAATCATCCGCACCCGCAGTGTATGCCAAAGCATTCTTCGTTCTGATCTGGAAGTAACCAATAGCTGTACCCGCATTATTCTCATCCGATATACGACTGAAGGACATCGTTCCGTCAGAATTGTTAACGCCCTGATAACCGCTCTCCTTTGTGGTGTAATCATAAGTGCCGGCGGAATGCGCCCAACCGGAGGTCAGGTCATAGTTGTTTCCACCATAAGCAGGATCGCTGGCGTAACGGTTCTGCGCTTCAAAGGAATTATCGAAGTCGAAGAACAGCTCATCAGACTGGGAGACGGCAGAGGGCGCACCGGATTCCGAACCGAAGTAAATGTAATCAATGGTTATTTTCGCATTGCCGTCAGTGGTAGGCTCCACATTCTGGAACTGGATGGCAAACGCACCCAGCCGGTCAGCCGCAAGCTGTGTTGCAGACAGGGGAATCGTGGCAGTAATATACTTACCGTTTACCACCGCAAAGGATGCCTTATCACTGGAGTCAGTATAAGTCTTTGTTTCTGCCGCGCCGGGTTCCTGCACATAGTTGCCCATATGCAACTGTCCCGCGGTCTTACCGCTGGTAAGCTGACAATTGGTGAGCATAAAGCGGATCTGCATAACATCACCGGACTTAGGCTTGTAATTCAGTGCCGTACCTCTGTTACCTCTTATGCCATATGTGACACCATTGCCGATCCAAACATTGCTGTTGTTAATGTTCATGGTCAGAGTGCCGGCATTGTTGTCAATGCTAAAGCCCTTCAGGTTGCTGCTGTTATTATCCGTATACCAGAAAGGCTCTGTCTTTGAATCGAAATCACGATAGCCATAAAGGGGGCTGTTATAGCGGGACTGCGCAACGCTGTCATCGGTGAAATCGAAGTACAGGGAATCCGCAGGCTTGGGGCCAACATAGATATAGTCAATGACGATCTCCGCACCGTGAGGAACATTGCTAAAGGAGAGCTTAAACCAATCCGCTTCACCATAGCTCGGCCATGCGCTGTGCACATCCGAAGAAATCGTGTAATATTTGTCATTAACATCCGCGAAGCTTACTGTGGTCTGACCAAGAATATAGGGATAGCTTGAATTATTGGTCATATGACCCTGGGCAAAAACGATGAAGCTTCCGGTCTGAGCATCGTCAAGATTTTTCAGCATAAAGCGCATCTCGAAATGCTCATGTCCGGCGGAATCATACGCCATCTTACTGCCTGTGTTAAACACAACTCTCGTGGTAGTAGTATTCTTTACAGGAGTAACACGCAGCGTGCCGTTTTCCACGGTAAAGCCGGATACGGTCTGTGTCGACACACCATTTACCTTTAGATTCTCGTTCAGCCAGTTGTCGGCTTCATCGAAATTATAGCCGCCATAGGTCACACTGTTATACCGCTCCTGATCGGAGGTAGAGTTGCCAAAGCCGAAGTAGAGGCTGTTGTCCCCAAATTCCTCGTGACTGAAATCCGTCTCGTACAGGACATTTTCAGCGGGCATAACCGTGAGCTGCTGGTAACGATAAGCCACATTTGTGGTATCTGCCTTTTCCGTGATCTTGACCACCACAAAGACATTCTCCACGCTGGACATGAACCTGGCAGGCGTATAGGTGACGACCCCGTTCGTCAGGGTAAACATACCGTTTTTCCCGGCGAAGCTGGTTTTGCCCGCGCTCTCCTGATCCTTTGTCAGATCGGTGCCGCTGTTATACTCCGCAAAGCCCACAACCTCATAGGTATAATACCGGTTGGCAGTCTCATTTGCCAGCACATCCTTGTCGATGGGCTTGCCATAGTCCAAAACGATGGTATCGGGAATCAGAACATTGACCCAAGGCAGCACAGGGACAGTATAGACCTTGGTGGCGTGGTCGCCATTGGTGTCCACATAGTCGATCTGAGCATTTTTATTGGTGGGATAGCTGTCGGTCTGCCGCTCCCCTTCCAGAGAGCCCGCCAGATAGACATAGTAGCTCAAAGAATACTTATTCTCATCCAAAACGCCAACATTCCAGACAAAGGTCTCCTGAGAGAAGGCATCCATACCGTTGCCCGCATCCTTGGTATAGGTGAAGTATACGGCATCAATGGTCGTCCCGTCATCACTTACCGTCATAATGTTGGTGCCGCTTCCGGTCACACTGGAATATGCCTTTGTTCCAGCGGCGTTGAAGGTGACCGTTTCAAGAACCGTGCTTCCCATCTTTACCTCAATAGTGGGAGCGGGAGACATGGTGTAATTCTGGTTGCTGCCAGCCTGAGGTGTCATCAGCAGGTCATAACGCTCGCCGATGACATCGGTTACCTGCGTATAGGTAGCGGCATACTGCAGTCTGTTCAGCAGCTCCTTCCGGAAAGCCTTCAGAGCAGCGGTATCAGCGGCATCCTTGTGGTCAATAGAGACACCATCAACCAGACCATTCATGAGAACAGGCACCTTGGCACGGCATTTTGCCAAAAGCGCGTCGATTTGCTCCTGAGTCATGATCTCGGCAATTTGTTCATCGGTCATATTGGCGATTTGAGGGATTATGTTAGAGTACAAGCCATGAGCCATATCGAAGCCGATGACCTCAAAGCGATCCGCCAGATTATAAAGCTCTTTTGCGTACTTGTTGGGGACGGCTTCATAAACGCCTTCCGTATCAGTGTCCTGAACAAAGGTATCCAGCCATCTGTAGCCCATAATTCGGGTGAATGCGGATTTCGCCTGCTCCGCAGTGCCGCAGCATATGGTATATTCCTCTGTTCCATACACATAGTCACCGGTAATGACCTTCTCAACACCTTGCCAGCTGTAGCCATAGCCACCGGACTGGAAGTCTGCCACATCATTATAGGTAGTAGGCAAACCGTCCGTGAGGAATACAACCACCAACTGACGCTCAGAGCTGTCATAATTGGTAAACTTGCCCTTGATATCCTGCGCCGCCGCCTTTGCCTCAGCAAAGCCATAGTCATAGTTGGTGCCGCCACGGTTTATGCCGCTGACAACAGAAACGCTCGTTCCACCGTCGGCAATGGTACCCACAGTCAGCGTACAGGTCGCGCCTTTGTTATCTGCATTGGGCTTTCCATAGACAGAAATGCTGTTCAGGGCATCGCGAACCAGAGTCATATCCTTCTGGGCTGTAAAGGCAGTCATAACGCTGTCAACATACTGAGAGCCTGTTCCGTCGTTATTATCCGCATCGTAGCCGGCAAAGGTGACCAGAGAGAAGGTATTATCCGCATCGGTTATGGTTTCTCCCTCTGTGTTGCCTTTCAGCAGGTCGTAGGCAAACTCGTCCAGCATGGAAACCGCGTCTGCCATCTTTGTTTTCTGCGTTCCTGTTGCCAGCTTCTGGGCATCGTAATCATTGTCGCCGTTTTCCACAGACCAAGCCATAGAGTTGGATACATCAAGAATGAACAGCAGATCAATGCCCTTCTTCTCCTGCGCGCCGTTGGCTGTCAGCTCCACCTTGGCAACGCCGGTTTCGCTGAAGGTGCCGACCTCTTTCGCAGTCTTGCCGATGGTAACATCATCCTTAGGCTCGATTACAGCCGTCAAACCGTCATAGGCATTATCGGCAATGGCGGGATTACCCTCAATGTCATAGCCTGTTACATTCGCAAGCTCACTCTGGGCACCAAGGTAAATATAGTCAATGACAATCTTCGCCCCATCAGCATTGGTATTCAGGTGACCAAAATAGGGACGAATGGCATAGAACCGGGCAGCATTCACCATTTGCTGCGTAATTGCGATGGTATAAATCTGATACTCACCGCTTTTCACATCAGCAGGATCAAGATTCATCCAGAGCAAATCATTGTCGGTGTCCGTTTTCCCGTATACATCGGAATAATAGAGCCGAAGAAGGGGAGCATAGCCGGTTCTGGCTGTGATGTTCTCGAATTTTACTCTGATCTGATAAACATCGCCTACCTCAGGTACATAGTCCAGCGGTGTAGCTTTGCCGCTGGTGCCGGTCTGCATCGCCACAGAGTAGGCTCCCACAGTTGCCGGAGTAATACTCATCGTGCCAACGCCGCTGGTGTCGATGGTCTTGGTAACACCCTCCGCAGTAGACCAGTTGGCAACATCCTGGTCATACTGCAAATTGCCGTACATCTCATTTTGATACCGCGCCTGATCATCCGGAGAATTCGTAAAACCGAAGAACAGGTAAGCATCCGTGGTTGTAGCACCGCAGACACAAACATTGTTTCTGTAGCTGTGACCCTCGTCGTAGGTGCCACATTCCGTTGTACAGTTCACCTGATGGTATGTACCCATATTGGTATATGTCAGGCTATGGGTTTCCGTGCGGTGACAGGTGCTGCAAATTGCCGTCGCGGTGGTCAGACCCGTATGGACATATGTATGGGCAGCGGAGGTATACTGGGCATAAATGGTCTTGTTGGCAGTGATGTTGGTCCAGGTAGCCTTGGTGCTGCCGGTCTTGGAGGTATACCAGTCCTTAAAGGTATAATGGTAAGAATCGTCGTGTGCCCGGGTGGGATCAGCAGGAGCTGTAGCATCCTCACCGTAGAGAACATACTGGGTTTTCAAAACTGTGCCGTCATAATCGCAGAAGGTGACCTTCCTCGTTCCGGGCGAACTATTGGGCTGACCAACATAGACATAATCCACCCCCATGCTACCCTCAATTGTTGTACCAGAATTGGAGTAGAACGCAATCTGCACCTGCTGCACAGTGCATCCGACATAATCCGTAATTACCTTCGCTCGGTAATAATGGTATTCGCCATCCGTATACAGTTTTGATACATCAGTACCACCGAGGTTCCGCCAGCCAGATACCGAGCCGGAAAGATTGCCTAGTATTACAAAGTTTTTCACATTCGCCAAAGTAGCATCAGTAACACTAAGCTTTATGCGATATTCCACCCAGTCATCTTCATTAATGGCGTAGCTCACCAATCCGGTATCACTGCGGAAGAAGGGGCTTGCTCTATTGAAGCTACCATACAGCTCTCCGTTGCTTACGCCCCAATCAGTAAAGCAATCGTTTGTCCAATTAATATCCCAGCCTGTTTTGCTGTTCAGAGTATCAGACTCATCAAAATTGATCAGCAGATTGCTGGAGCCGCTTTTATACTCCGTCGTCTCAGCCAGAGCCATGATGAAGGGGCCAACGCCCTTGCCTTCGTTGGTCTTGAAGGTGGAGTTCTTTCCCTGAGGCGCGCCGATAAAGCAGACATCGTTTAATTGCAGGGTGGAGGCAGAGGAGGAGCTTTCCACCAGCTTGTTGTCGCAAACGCCCACAAAGGCGGCAAGACCCACAGCGGCATAGTCCTCATGGAGCCAATCGTTATTGATCGCCTTCATGATAGCATAGGAAATCAGTGCGGTACCGCTGGGCTCGTAGGGGTTGGTAGAGCTGAGTGCGTTCAGAGGCTCATTTTTCCACATACCGGTGGCAGGATCCTGAATGGCAGCCATGCCCTTGACAAACTCGTTGAGCATACGCTTCATGGCAAGCAGGTCATCGCCGGTCATATAGTCCATGACATCCACCATTGCGGCAGCCAGCCAGCCCTGAGAACGGAGCCAATAGGTATTGGAATTGCTATCCGCGCTGGCGGCATGGAAGTACAGCCCGGTTTCGGGGTTATACATATTCTCCCGAACCCACGCAAAGCGATCCGCAACAGCCTTCAGCTCTGCGGTATCCTTAATATAGGAGGCATACTCAGCCATAAAGGGCTGCACCATGTAAAGACCGTCCAGCCATACATCATAGTTGGAAGTGCCGTCAAACTTGTGAATATAGTTGCCGCCAATTTCTTCCTTGGTGTAGCCTGCGGACTGGGCAGACTTCAAATCGGCATACAAAGTCTCCGCCATGGTAAGATAGCGGTCATCACCGGTCTTTTCATAATAATCCAAAAGCAGGCTGGCTGTTTTGTAGCAGTCCACGCCGTAGGGATACTTGTAGCCGGAAAGAGTGCCTGTGCCGTTGTTGACATCGTCACACTCTGCCCAAGTGCCTTTGGAGGTGATCAGGGTAGACAGATATTCCTCAACATAATCGGAATAAGCCTCATCCCCGGTTACATTGGAGAGAAAATCCAGACCTTCAAACACGACACCGTTATAATAGCTCCAGTCGTAAAGAAAGTCGTAGTAAACAGTCGTACCCGCCGAGGTGGTGCGGGCGCTTTCTCTCTTTTCGTTGTCCCAGGTAAAGTGCGTGCCATGCATTGCCGCCACTGTGCCGGGAACATTGCTGGAATTTTCCACAGTCAGGGCATTGGCAAAGCTCATCGCCTTTTCCATCGCCGCTGTCAACTGGGCTTCCGTGGGCATTGTCACCTGAATGACGCTCTCTGCCGCTTCTGCCTTGGTGAACAGCACACCGCTGGGAGCCATTCCCAGAAGCATACACAGCACCAGGACAAAGGACAAAACCCTTATGCTTGCTTTTTTCGTACTCATATTCCTTCCTCCTAATGAAAAAGTGCATAAAATTTGAGGACATACAAATTCAAGATTACTCTAACACAAATCGTTTATAAATTCAATGACTTTTTTTGGCATTTGTTAACTTTTTTTCACAGTCCCCCTGTTTGAGAGGTCAGAGATCGCTCATTTTTTCCTTCCTCTGCGGGGAGCATTGGTTTTTACAGGGGGCACGCTTCGCTTTCGGGAAGGTTTTTCCGCAGGCTTCCGTCCGCTTCCCCCCTGCTTTTTCCCGGCTTTTTCCACAGCTCTCCCCTGCTCCGGCTTCCTGCTCCACGGGGCACGAATGAGACATTTTGAGCCGTTTCCGATCAGGTCTTCCCTCCCCGCCTTCACCAGTGCTTCGTGGACAAGGTGGTAATTTTTAGGGTTCTTATACTGGATCAAGGCTCTCTGCATAGCCTTTTCATGGGGGTCTTTGGGTACATAGACCGGTTCCATGGTGCGGGGGTCAAGCCCGGTGTGGTACATGACCGTGGAAATGGTGGAGGGTGTGGGGTAAAAATCCTGCACCTGCTCCGGCATATGTCCCATGTCCCGGGCAAATTCCGCCAGCTCCACGGCTTCCTTCAAGGTAGACCCCGGATGGGAGGACATGAGATAAGGCACAAGGTACTGGTTCAGCCCAAACTGCTTGTTGAGGGCGAAATATCTCTCACAGAAGCGGCGGTAGACCTCATTTCTGGGCTTGCCCATGCGGTCAAGGACTTTATCGGAAATATGCTCCGGGGCGACCTTTAGCTGCCCGGAAACATGGTACTGCACCAGCTCCTTGAGAAAAGTCTCTTTTCCCTCCGCAAGGACATAATCAAAACGGATGCCGCTGCGGATGAACACCTTTTTCACCCCGGGCAGCTTCCGCAGCTTCCGCAAAAGGGCAAGGTAATCCGAATGGTCAGCCCGGAGATTTTTGCAGGGGGTGGGATAAAGGCACTGTCTGCCGGGGCAAGCGCCCTTTGAAAGCTGCTTCTGGCAGGCAGGGGCACGGAAATCCGCCGTAGGCCCTCCCACATCGTGGATATAGCCCTTGAAATTGGGGTCGGCAATGACCTTCTCCGCTTCCTTCAGAATAGACTCGTGGCTTCTGGTCTGGATGATCCTTCCCTGATGGAAGGTCAGGGCGCAGAAGGAGCAAGCCCCGAAGCAGCCCCGGTTGGACACCAGACTGAATTTCACTTCCTCGATCGCGGGAACGCCACCGGCTTTTTCATAGCTGGGATGGTATGTCCTGCAATAGTCCAGATCATAGACCCTGTCCATTTCCTCCTGGGTCAGGGGCTTCTGGGGTGGGTTCTGCACCACATAGACACCGTCTCCATAGGGCTCAGCCAATCGTTTGGCGGTGAAGGGGTCGGTATTTCTTGTCTGAATATGAAAGCTTTCGGCATAAACTCTTGGCTTTGCCACCAAGCGGTCATAGGGAGGAAGGACGAGCGTGGGCAGACTGTCATCCACAGCGGTCGTCTTATACACCGTACCATCAATAAAGGTAATATCCTTGACGCGCAAGCCGTTATTCAGAGCATCCGCAACCTCCACAATGCTCCGCTCTCCCATGCCGTAAAGCAAAAGATCTGCCTGAGAATCCAGCAAAATAGACCGGCGCATGGCATCAGACCAATAGTCATAATGACCCAAACGGCGAAGGCTTGCCTCCACACCGCCGATGATAATGGGCACATCCCTGTAGGTTTGGCGAATGAGGTTGCAATATACAATGGTTGCCCGATCCGGTCGGCGACCCATAATGCCGCCGGGGGTGAAGGCATCATTTTTCCGCTTATGCAGGGATACGGAATAGTGGTTCACCATGGAATCCATATTGCCGCCGGACACCAAAAAACCCAGACGGGGGCAGCCCAAGGCATCAATGGACTTGGGATTTTTCCAGTTGGGCTGGGAAATGATGCCCACCTTATAGCCCGCCGCTTCCAGCACACGGCTGATAATGGCATGACCAAAGGAGGGGTGATCCACATAGGCATCCCCGATGATGTATACAAAATCGCACTGCTCCCAGCCACGATTTTTCATATCCTGTTTGGAAATGGGCAAAAATTCTCCCATAAAGCACTCTCCTTTACTTGGCTTCTTCCCCTTGCACCATGTTCTGCATCCAGTCTCCTCTGCGGATCATATAGCCACCCAGGAAGCACTTTACAACCTCCGTTGCCTGACCGACAAAGTAGACAGGAATGATGGCAAGCCCGGTGCCATGCACCAGCCCCGCAACCAGCGGGATGCAGACGACCCACACAAAGCAACTGTCAAAAAGGAAGGTCACAAGGGTCTTTCCTCCGGAGCGAAGGGTAAAATAGGCGGCATTGGCATAGGCGCAGAAGGGCATGAACAAAGCACCGATGCGAATAAAGCTGCCTGCCATAGAACGAATTTCATCCGTTGTATTATAAAGCAGGGGAAATACATTGGAGATCCCAGCCAGAGCGGCACCAAAGCCGATGCAGCACACCACGGAAAAGGCAATGAGCTTTCTGTTGGTATCCCGAAGCTCCTGCTTACTCTCATTTGCGCCCAGCTTTTGCCCCATGATAATTCCCACGGCACTGCCCATGGCAAGGAAAGACACACTGAACACATTCCAGACAGTGCCGGAAATATTGATCGCCGGGACAACATCCACACTGCGGACAGAATAGCACTGGTTCAAAACCGCCATTCCGCTTGCCCATAAAAACTCGTTGATGAGAAGGGGCATACTCTTTGTAATGATCTTTTTGGTAAGAGACGCGGGAATACGGAAGGAGCGGTATGCCCCTGCAATATAAGGCGCTTTTGCCCGGTTCAGATGTGTCCAGCCTGCTACACAAGCCAGCTCCACATACCGGGAGATCACCGTAGCGATGGCTGCTCCCTGAACGCCCATGGCATGGAAGCCCAATTTGCCGAAGATCAGAATATAGTTCAGCACCAGATTTACGAACACCGCAACGATGCCTCCCACCATGGGAACAAGGGTCTGCCCTGTCTCCCGGAGGGTGCTGGCATAGGCATTATTCACCGCAAAGGGCAAAAGACCAAGGAGCATAAGGGCAAGATACTGTTTGCCATAGAACAAAAACAGTTCCGCATTTTCCGCCGCGTCCTCTCCTTTCAGGTACAGCCGGATCAGAGGTTCACCCCACAGCAGAAAAATGATCGTCCCTATGGCAGTAAGCAGGAGGCACACAATGAGCTTAAACCGGAGGGTATAACGGATGCCCTCATTGTCCTTCCTTCCGGAAAACTGGGCGGTAAAGATGCCCGCACCGGAAACCGCCCCGAAGATGCACAGATTGAACACAAAAATCAACTGGTTCACAATGGAAACGCCGCTCATCTGCGCCGTTCCTACCTGACCCACCATGATATTGTCCAGCATACCCACAAAATTTGTAATGGCATTTTGAACCATAATGGGCAGAGCCACCAGAAGCGCCATTTTATAAAATCTCTTATCACCAATGAAACTCTTTAACATACAAACCTCACAACTTTTCCTTTCCCGTCCCTAAAAAAAGGTGCGCTGCAAGCCGGCAACGCACCATTTTGAATTTATCTAAGCTGCGCCGCAACCTTACGAACGATCTCGTTCATCTCATCCCACTTATCTTCCATGTCCGCCACCAGCTTAAGCTGCGCTCTGGCACGAACCAGATTATGCTCCGGATAAGCGGCCTTGAAATATACATCTCCGTCGATGTAGTCCGTGAGGAAGCGCATACCCACTTCCAAGGTCAGGATATACGCGCCCATGGGCAGCATTTCGATCTCTTTTTCCGTCAAAGAAGGGCAGGCTTCCAGATAACCCTTGGTATAGATCTCAAACAAATGCAGATCCAGTCCCATTTTGGAGGTATCCACTTCATCCTCCGCGGCAGTCGCGGCGCCGAAGCGAATGGAATCACCATAATCATACACAGACAATCCGGGCATGACCGTATCCAGATCCAAAACGCACAGGGACTTTCTGGTTTTCTTATCCAGAAGGACATTGTTCAGCTTGGTATCGTTATGGGTCACTCTGAGGGGAAGCTCGCCGCTTTCCCGCATACGCTGCAAAGTGCCGCCCTTCTGCTCTCTCGCCAGAACAAAGTCGATCTCCTTTTGCACGGAGGCCGCCCTTCCCAAAGGATCGGCAGCGATGCTCTTGCGGAAGGTGCCATAGCGGAAAATGGTGTTATGGAACTCAGGGATCGTCTCCACCAGAGTATCCGCAGGGAACTCTGCCAGCATTTCCTGAAAACGACCGAAAGCAAGCGCGCTCTGGTAGAAGTCCTCATCAGACTCCGGAGCATCCAGACAGAAGCCGCCTACGAATTCATACATCCGCCAGTATTCGCCCTTTTCGTCCACATGGTAGAACTTTCCATCCTTTGTGGGCAGGAAATGAAGGGCAGAGCGGGGATCCGTTACCCTCTGGCGAAGATAGTCCGTTACCGCTCCGGCGTTACACATCAGCCCGGCGGGATCCTTAAAAACATACTTATTGATCTGCTGTAAAATATATTCACAACCGGTATCGGTGGTGATCTTTAATGTCTGATTGATATGACCATGACCAAAGACCTTACATTCAACCGGATTTCCATCAATTACAAAGGCAAAAACCGCAGACTCCATTATGTTCCTCCAAACGCTGATTGGTAATTACCATACACAATCGGCATATTATGTGATGAACCCCCATGAAGGGGGCTCGTATTGTCAATATCTCAGCCAGTATAGCAGAAAAGGAAAAAAAATGCAACTAAAACTTTCATTTTTTCCCGGAATTTCAAATAAAAAGCGAAAAAACTAAAAAAGAAAGCAAGAAATAGCAAATTACAGGATGCGCTCAAACAAAAAGCCCAAAACCGTTCCTAAAACAATTCCGCTGGCAAAAAGAATACCAACAATATACAAATTTTCTTTTCTGTTGCGATTTACCCGGAACAGCACCAGCAGACCAACGCCCGCATTGACCAAAAGTCCCGAGAACATGGGTCCAGCCCCGATCACACCCTGGGTATAAAAGTTGGTGATCATCACGGAAGAAGCGCAATTGGGTACTAACCCGATCAGAGCGGCAATGACCTCTCCCAAAACCGGAATGCCAACCACTGCGGTCAAAGCCTCTCTGGGCACAAACAGGAACAGCACGCCCACAGCCGCCATAACAACAAAAATCAGAAGGGCGATCTTGACCGTATGCCGCAGTGCGGACATAAAAATGCTTCCCTCACAGGAGCAGTTCTCCTGCTGGCAAAAATCGTGAATATCCCGGCTTCTTTCCCGGTTTCTTCGCCCCATAAGAAAGTCCAGGGTTAAGCCTGCCACGCAGCCGCAAACCAGCTTCATTCCAAGGATCAAAAGGATCTTCCAAAAGGGCATCTGACTGGAGATCAAAATGGGCAGCATCTCATCGGAGGTGGCTAAAAACACCGCCAAAAGCGTGCCTGTGGAAATGGTACCTCCGGCGTAAAGACTGGCAGCCGCACCGGAAAAGCCGCACTGAGGCACCAGCCCAAACAGCGATCCAAACACAGGTCCCGCCTTTCTGGAGGAACGAAGGGCACGACTCAGCCTTCCGTTTTCGTGATGCTCCAGATACTCCATAAGCAAATACGCCAAAAACAGCAAAGGCAGGAGCTTTACCGTATCCATAAAGGCATGACCCACCTCATGCAGCAGCTCATGGATCACCTCGCCACCATGACTATGCTCATGGTCACAAAGCAGCCCTTGAATCAGATTTTCAAACATTTTACGCTCTCCTCCGCAAATCCATCAGCGAACAACCCAACGATAGAATAAAAAAAGTTCAACGCAGAAAAGCGTTGCACCCTCGTTTGGAGCTGCTAGCCAGATTCGAACTGGCGACCTCATCCTTACCAAGGATGCGCTCTACCTGCTGAGCTATAGCAGCATTTCACACACAGCCATTATATTATAACAAATCGTGCAGCCTTTGTCAAGAGAAATTTGAAATAATTTCAAGATTTTTCTTGATTTCCATTGAAACACGATCCGCATTTCTCACAGCCCCCGCATTATAGCAAAGCCCATGGGTTTTGTCAAGGATTTTTTACAAAATTCCCCCCGAAAGGCAGTCTTGCGGATACCTTTCAGGGGGAGTACATTCTGATTGTTCAGCAGGCTTCTGTCGTCTTATCTCTGAATACGACCGGAGCCGTCACCGCCTGCCAGCTTTTCCACCTCAGCAACAGTGACCATATTGTAGTCGCCCTCGATGGAGTGCTTCAGTGCGGAGGCTGCAACTGCAAATTCCACAGCAGCCTGGGTATCCTTGCCACTGAGCAGGGAGTAAATGAGGCCGCCGCCGAAGGAGTCGCCGCCGCCTACACGGTCAATGATGTGCAGGTCGTACTTCTTGGAGAAGCAGTACTCATCCTTGGCAACGTTATAGAGCATTGCGCTCCAGCCGTTATCGAAAGCGGAGTGGCTTTCCCGCAGGGTGATGGCAACCATCTCAAAGCCGAACTTGTCAGCCAGCAAGTCGGATCGTA
>JAZNYB010000124.1:0-13099 GCA_045594185.1 Faecousia sp.
ACCGTTGACACCTCTGCCGCCTCTGTGCTGGCTGCGGTAGGTATCCACAGGCATTCTCTTAATATAACCCTGAGAGGACAGGGTATAGCAGCAGTCCTCCTCCTCAATGAGGTCTTCCACATCGATCTCGTCTTCCACATCCTGAATTTCCGTCAGCCGCTTGTCGCCGTACTTATCCCGGATGGCGGTGAGCTCTTCCTTCAAAATATCCTTCACAAGCTGGGGATCGCTGAGAACTCTCTGGTAGTAAGCGATCCGCTCCTCCAGCTCCTTATACTCCGCCTCCAGCTTTTCCCGGTCAAGACCCTGCAGCCGCTTGAGCTGCATATCCAAAATTGCCTGCGCCTGCACATCGGACAGACCGAAACGCTCCATGAGGTTTTCCTTCGCCTTA
Organism: Faecousia sp.; assembly: GCA_045594185.1. Lineage (GTDB taxonomy): Bacteria > Bacillota > Clostridia > Oscillospirales > Oscillospiraceae > Faecousia. Next base: position 395 of record JAZNYB010000124.1, read on the forward strand.
TCATAGGAGCTGCGAATGATCTTAATAACCTCATCGATATTGTCCTGAGCGATCAGCAGACCTTCCAACAGGTGGGCCCGCTCCTGCGCCTTTCTGAGATCATAACGGGTTCTGCGGACGATCACTTCCTCCTGGAAGGTCAAATACTCGTCCAGAATCTCCCGAAGGGTCAAAACCTTGGGCTGAGACTGGTTTTTCACCAGAGCCAGCATATTGATGGCAAAGGTGGTCTGCAAAGAGGTCTGAGCGAACAGGCGGTTCAAAACGACCTGCGCATTGGCATCCCGTTTCAGCTCAATGACGATCCGCATACCGGTTCTGTCGGACTCGTCCCGAATGTCAGAAATGCCCTCCAGCCGCTTTTCGTTCACCTGATCCGCCATATGCTTAATGAGCATCCGTTTATTGACCTGATAGGGGATCTCGGTCACAATAATTCTTGTGCGGTTCTGCCCAAATTCCTCAAAATGAGTCCTTGCCCGCAAAGTCAGTCTGCCCTTGCCTGTACCATAAGCGGCACGGATACCGGCTCTGCCCAAAATGATCGCCTTGGTGGGAAAATCAGGACCGGTAATATGCTCCATAAGGTCAGACAGGGTAGCTTCCGGGTCATCCAGCACGCAAATACAGGCATTGATAACCTCTGTCAGGTTATGGGGCGGAATATTGGTCGCCATACCAACAGCGATACCGGAAGAACCGTTTACCAGCAGGTTGGGGAAGCGGCTGGGAAGCACCCGGGGCTCTTTCCGGGTTTCGTCGAAGTTGGGATCCCAGTCCACGGTGTCCTTTTCAATATCCCGAAGCATCTCGTTGGAGATCTTGGAAAGACGGGCTTCCGTATAACGGTAAGCTGCCGGTGGGTCGCCGTCCACAGAACCGAAGTTGCCGTGACCATCCACCAGCATACACCGCATGGAAAAGTCCTGGGCAAGGCGAACCAGAGCATCATAAACAGAAGCATCACCATGGGGATGATACCGACCCAGCACATCGCCCACGCAGGTAGCGGACTTGCGGAAGGGACGGTCGGAGGTGAGGTTATCCTCATACATGGCGTAGAGGATCCGCCGGTGAACGGGCTTCAAGCCGTCCCGCACATCGGGCAGAGCACGACCCACGATAACACTCATGGCGTACTCAATATAGCTGGATTTCATTTCATGGACAAGCTCCGAGCTGACGATCGCCTGCTCCGGGAACATGATGTCCTCAGGCTTGTAGTCTTTTTTATGTTGTGCCAAGTAAATGCCTCCTTGGATTGTATACTGCGCGATTGTAGGGGCCGTGACATGTCCGGCCCGGCAGTAAACACCGTTTTAACTAATGCACTTATGCGAATTGTTAAATAGCTTCCTTTTCATTCAGGGCATACAATGAAAACAGTCTGTTTCCCAATTCTGGGGATTTCCGTCAATGTAATTCCATATTTTTTCATAGGCTGTTTCATTGCGGATAATATGGTCATGGAACGATCTTTGCCAAACATCATGAGGGTACCCTGCCTCGTGAATCATTTTTGTTACATACGCCTTATATCTACTGATAATTATAGATATGCCGTGCTTTGATTCACTCAATACCAAAATCATATGAACATGATTTGGCATCACGACAAACTTATCTATCCTAACACCATCAAAGTGCGTGGGTATTTGAATAATACCCGCCTCAGCAATTTGTCCATATTTATTTAATCTCTTTGGAAACCCGAATAAATGCTTTTTTTCACAAGAGCAAATGGTAATAAAATAGTAGTTTGGACTTGTGTAATCATAGTATTTCAACCGCGGATTTTTTCTGTTCTTGTATTTCTCCGTTATCGTTTTCATATAAATCATCCATTGTGGCAAAGGTTTTCCTGATTTATAAAGGTTACGAATGCGCCAGAATACCCTTATAATTGCACGCTGTACTGCTGGGCCGGATATATCCGGCCCCTACATTAGTGCAATACAAAACAATGCAAACATACAGTAGTTTACATAATCCTTAGTAATCCAAATTCTGGGCGAATTTCGCGTTTTGCTCGATATATTCCCTTCTGGGCTCTACCTTTTCTCCCATTAAAAGGGTAAAAATCTCATCGGCTCTCACGGCATCGTCCAGAGTGATCCGCTTCAAAGTTCTGGTTGTAGGATCCATGGTGGTTTCCCACAGCTCGTGGGGATCCATCTCACCAAGACCCTTATTCCGGGAAATATCCACCTTGGCGTTGGGATTATCTCCCCGCATTTCCGCGGAAATGGCATCACGCTCCGGGTCGGAGAAGGCATAGCGAGTGGTTTTGCCTCTGACCAACTTGTAAAGAGGCGGCATAGCGGCGTATACATAGCCATGCTCAATCAGGGGGCGCATGAACCGGAAGAAGAAGGTCAGAAGCAGGGTACGGATATGACTGCCGTCCACATCAGCATCCGCCATAATAATGACCTTATGATACCGCAGCTTGGTTACATCAAAATCAGCACCGATTCCCGCGCCCAAAGCGGTGATCACCGGCTGGAGTTTATCGTTGCCAATGACCTTATCCTCCCGTGCCTTTTCCACATTGAGCATTTTTCCCCAAAGAGGGAGGATCGCCTGAAAGCGGGAGTCACGACCCTGCGTTGCGGAGCCGCCCGCGGAGTCACCCTCCACGATGTAAATTTCTGTGAGAGTGGGATCGGATTCGTTACAGTCTCTTAATTTATCCGGCATGGCAGCGCCGCCCAAAGCGGATTTCCGGCGAATGGAATCTCTTGCCTTTTGCGCCGCCGCCCTTGCCCGGTTAGCGTTCATTGCCTTTTCCAGGATCACTCTGGCAACCTTTGGGTTTTCCTCAAAGAAGGTAGCCAACTGCTCGGAAACCATGGAATCTACCAAGGTTCTGATATAGGCGTTACCCAGCTTTGCCTTGGTCTGCCCTTCAAACTGGGCATCGGTGAGCTTAACGGAAATAATCGCCGTAATACCCTCCCGGCAATCCTCGCCCTGCACCCGGTCGTCACCCTTGATCGCTCCAACCTTAATACCATAGGCGTGGACTGCTCTGGTAAGAGCCGCCTTGAAGCCTGTTTCGTGCATACCGCCCTCGGGTGTATGGACATCGTTGGCAAAGGAGAGGATGAACTCGGAGAAGCCGTCGTTATACTGAATGGCGATCTCCGCGGAGGCATCCCCTTTAGAGCCGCTCATATAAATGACACCCTCATGGAGAGCCGTCTTATTCCGGTTGCACCAAGTGGCAAACTCCCGGATACCGCCCTCGTAGCACATGGTTTCACTGGGTCCATCCTCGGTGCGTTTGTCAGAAATGGTGATGGAAAGTCCCGCGTTCAGGAAGGCTTCCTCCCGCATTCTGGTGTGCAGGGTTTCATAGTCATAGACTACGGTGTCGAAGATCTGCGGGTCGGGCTGGAAGGTGACCTCCGTACCGGTTTTATCCGTCTTGCCAATGATCCGCATCTCCTGGGTGATATTGCCCCGGGAGAACTTCATTTCATAGATATTACCGTTTTTATGCACCCTTACCTGCACCCACTGGCTCAGGGCGTTGACAACGGAAGCACCCACACCATGCAAACCGCCGGACACCTTATAACCACCGCCGCCGAATTTTCCGCCGGCATGAAGAACGGTATAGACCACCTCCAGAGCAGGTCTGCCGGTCTGGGGCTGGATGTCCACGGGGATACCTCTGCCGTCATCGGTGACCGTAATGGAATCACCGGGATTGATGGTTACGGTAATATGCTTACAATACCCCGCCAGAGCTTCGTCAATGGCGTTATCCACGATCTCATAGACCAAGTGATGCAGACCGGACACGGAGGTAGAGCCGATATACATACCCGGTCTTTTTCTTACGGCTTCCAGACCTTCCAGAACCTGGATCTGTTCCGCGCCGTATTCTTCCAATACTTTCGTTTCCTCAGACATAAACTTCCTCCGATGACTGCATTGCAGTCAATATAATTCGCATAACAACGAGTACAATTTATCAAACCTTTAATTCTCCGGCTTTGATCTCAATGGTTTTTCCCAGCTTGGTGAACCGTCCCGGCTCGCAGCAGGTGATAAAAACCTGTCCCGACTGGATCTGATTCAATACAAAATCCTGCCTTCCCGAATCCAGCTCAGACAAAACATCATCCAGCAGAAGCACCGGTTCTTCATCCAGCTCCCGGCGAGCCAGTTCCCTTTGGGCTAATTTCAAGCTGATGGCTGCTGTCCGGGTCTGCCCCTGAGAACCGAAGCTCTTTAAGCTGAGTCCATCCAGGGAAGCATCAAAATCATCCTTATGCGGGCCTGTCAGACATTGCGCCGATTCCAGCTCTGCCCTTTCGTGGGCGGCTAAATGCTCCAAAAGCTGTTGCTCCAATATTTCAACAGGGGCAAAGGGGTCGGAAATGGTGGAGACCGTACGGTAGGGGATTTTCAGAGTTTCTCTGCCTCCGGAAAATTCCTGATGGAAACGGGTGGCTTCCTGCTCCAAAGCCAGTAAATACCGGGCTCTGTAGGAGATCAAAATCGCTCCCACCTGACACAGCCTGCGGGAATATTCCGGCAAGACCTGCAATAGAGAGGGATTCTCAAACCGATCTCTTAAAATGTGGCTCTTGCTGTCCAAAATACGGTTGTATTCATTCAGTGCCACCTCATACCGGGGTCTGAGGGAGTCCAGTCCCTGATCCAGAAACCTTCTTCTTGCCGCAGAACCGGATTTTAGAATCATCAGATCCTCCGGGCAGAACAGGACAACGGACAAAATACCGTTCATTTCCCCATGGGTCTTTTTCTTTACCCCATTGAGATATAGCTGCCGGCTTTTTCGCCCGGAAAACAGGAGCATTTTGATCTCATGCTGCCGCTCCTGCCCGGTAACCACGCCTTCCAGAGAAGCAAATTCCCGGTCAAAACGGATCAGCTCGCTTTCCTTTCTGGTGCGAAAGGCTTTCCCCGTGGCTAAATAGTGGATGGCTTCCAGAAGATTTGTCTTTCCCTGCGCGTTTTCTCCCAGGATCAGGTTTACACCCGGGTCAAACCCGCAGGAAAAAAAGTCATAATTCCGAAAATGCTCCAAAGAGAGCTTATCAAGTCTCATTTTCTGTTACCAGAAGGTGGTTTCCCAAAAAATCCACCCGGTCACCGGGACGGAGCTTTTTGCCCCGCATGGTGCAGACCTCGCCGTTGACCATGGCTTCCCCGTCCTGGATCATATTTTTTGCCATACCTCCGGAGGGCACTGCGTCTGCCAGCTTCAAAAGAGCCTCCAGACGGATAAACTCCGTGGTAATGGGAATTTCACGAATTGAATTTGATTTCATAAGGTTCTCCTTAAATCAAAGCTTAATTGTTTCTCAGTCGCACCGGCAAGACCATATAGTTAAAATCGTCCTCAGGTCTGACCGGGGTGAAGAAAATGGGACGAAGACCGTTTTCCAGCTCCATGCAAATCTCCTCACTGGGAATGGCTTTCAAGGCATCCAGCAGATAGGTGCAGTTGAAACCGATTTCCAGCTCATTTCCGTTGCCGGCAATGTTGCACTGATCCTCCGCCGCGCCAATAACCGTGGATGTACGGAAGGTGGCTACATTATTGCTGAAGCTGCATCGCACCGGGCTTTTCTGCTTTTCCGTAACCATAAGTCCCACGCGCTCCAGCGTCGCGATCAAATCAGAAACATGAGCCACCACCTTTACGGTGCAGGCATCCGTGTTTAATACCTTTCTCCAGTCCAGAAAGTCTCCTTCCAGCAGGCGGCAGACCAGCGTTGCCTTTCCCATTTCAAACAAAATATGCTTGGGCCCCAAATGGAAGGTCACTTCTCCGTCCTCCCCCAGGATCTTTTCCACTTCCTTTAAGGCAGGGGAGGGGACAACAAAGTGCATCTGCCGCTCCACGGGAATGGGCGGGTGATAGGTTCTCTTTGCCAGACGATACCCATCCACAGCAACCACGGAGATGGCACCGTCACAGACTTCAAAAAGACAGCCTGTATGAATGGGGCGGCTCTGGTTTTCCGATACGGCAAAAATCGTGCCGGAGATCATTTCCCGCAGCTTGCTCTGAGGCATAGAAATCCCGCTGCGGCTTTCCACATCGGGAAGCTCCGGATAGTCCTCCGCAGAGGTAGCGGAAATATTAAAGCTGGAATAGCCCGCCTTAATGGAAACCTTATAAGTCTCCTGATCCACAGCGATGGAAACAGGACCCTCAGGCAGACGGCGAATAATATCAAACAGCAGTCTGGAGGGCATAATGCAGGCTCCGGGCTTCTGGATGTCGGCATCTACAGAAACGGTGATAGCGGTTTCCATATTAAAGCCGGTAAGCTGCAGCTCCATACCCGCATGGCAATAGATACCCTCCACGGCGGGGATACTGCTCTTTTGGGCAACGGTGCGGCTGGCTACGGAAATGGCGGAAACCAGTGTACTTTTTTCACAGGTAAATCTCATAAGACTGTCTCCTTCGTCTTAGATAGATATAAAATATATATTAACATAAAGGATAATATAGTAGTAGCAGTAGTAGTGGAAACTTATGTGGAAAAGTGCCTCCAGCCCTTATAAATCAAGGCTTCCCGATCCACAGGCAATTGTGGATAAAATTGAAGTTTTCCACAGGGGTGAAAAGGTACTTTTGAAAGTAAGGTTTTCCACAGAAAAGTTTTCCACTTTCCACAGGCTGCTGTGGAAAATTTACGCAACCTCTTAAAGAGCGGAATTGATGTTTGCTGTAATGTCCCGGATGGCATCATGCAGAGGAGAACCACTGTCTTTTAAGGCGGCTTCCACCTTGCGGATGGAGTGCAGAACCGTGGAATGATCTCTGCCAAATTCCTTACCGATATCAGGAAGGGAAAGAGTGGTTATTTTCCGGATCATGTACATGGCGATCTGTCTGGCTTCCGCTGTTCCCTTGTTTTTCAAGGTGGAGCGCAGGGCGTTTTCATCTACGGAATAGTAGCTGCATACTTGGGTAATGATCAGACCGGGTGTGGGAACGGCATTGCCCTCCACCTTATACATATCGGAAATGGCTCTGGACACGCTGGGCACATCCAAAGTGATCTCGTCCAATGCCATATACGCACTGAGCTTTTTTACAGTGCCTTCGATCTGCCGCACATTATTGGTCACATTGGTGACGATATATGCCGAAACATCCGCCGGAAGCTTCAGACCGTATGCCTGGGCTTTTCTTTGCAAAATTGCCATGCGCGTCTCAAAATCCGGGGGCTGGATATCCGCGATCAGACCCCATTCAAAGCGGGTACGGAGACGATCCTCCAAAGTAGCCATTTCGTTGGGCTTTCGGTCAGCGGTCATAACGATCTGTTTTCCGGCTTCGTAAAGGGAATTAAAGGTGTGGAAAAATTCCTCCTGGGTGCTGTCTTTACCGGCGATAAATTGAATGTCATCAATGAGGAAAAGATCCGCTTCCCGGTATTTGCTGCGAAATTCCACATTTTTACCCTTGGCAAGGGCGGCGATCAGCTCAATGGTAAACTGGTCGCCCTTGATATAGACGATCTTAAAATTGGGGTGCCGCTTTCTTGTCTCATTGGCGATGGCATACAGCAGATGGGTCTTTCCCATTCCGGAAGGACCATAGATAAAAAGGGGATTGTATGCCTGCCCCGTTCCCTGAGCGACTGCCTGAGCTGCGGCATGAGCGAAACGGTTGGTTGATCCAACAATGAAATTATCAAAGGTAAACTGGGGATTAAATTCCATAACAGGCTTGTCCTGTCCCTTGGAGCGATATTCCTTTAACTCCTCCGGCCCAAAGACAACGATCTCCACCGTAGAGTTAAAAATTGACTTCATGGCGTCTTTGATATGATCCTTACAGCGGGCGGCGATCATTTCCCGCCGATACGCGGAGCCGGTGGAAATAATAAGCTGTTCGTCGTTCAGCTCCACCACATCGGCATCATCAAACCAGGAGGAAACAAGGGTGGTAGTCAGGCGATCCTCCAAATAACCAAGCACCTTTGCCCAAACATAGGCGGATGAATACATATTGCAAGCTCCTCTCTATTTGGAAATACGGTATACAAAAAGGGGATACTTTTCCTATTTTCTCACTTTGAATTTTACCACAAATTTGAGAAAAATACAAGAGATACAATATAAAAAAAGAATTGATTTATCAACAATGATTACGGTAAAAATGACCATAGAATAAAACAGGGCAGGGAAGGTGTTGTATTATGCCTTTCGTGGGATCCATTGAGGGGCGATGTTGAGCCGTTTTTCAGAAATAAAAAAACGACACCGCCGGAGCAGTGTCGTTTCTTGTTTGCTTTTAATTAGCCGTTGGCACGCATCTGAGCGAAGCACTCGCTGCAGAACACAGGACGGTCGCTCTTGGGCTCGAAGGGAACCTTTGCCTCGCCGCCGCAACGGGCGCAGGTGGCAGTGAAGAACTCACGGGGACCACGGGCAGCGTTCTTGCGGGCATCACGGCAGGACTTGCAGCGCTGGGGCTCATTCTGGAAGCCGCGCTCTGCGTAGAATTCCTGCTCACCGGCGGTGAAAACGAACTCGTTGCCGCATTCTTTGCAAACTAAAGTCTTGTCTTCGTACATGGATATTACCTCTCTTTGGTTAGTTGTTTGCCCCGTAAGTGTCCATCAAATACTGTCTGGTTCAACCTATAGGGAGAATTTATGCGAACGGCTCAAACCGTTTACGCCAGAATATGCTCTTGAACCAGAGGAGTATGGTACAATCGGTCATCAAGAGACAGTTATAGGAATATGATTCCCACCATTTGCCATTATAAACAGAAATATATGGTTTGTCAATAGCGAATCACGGCAAATTTCATAAAATTAACAGGGGAAAATCCTAATTTACCTGCCAACGGGATACAAATTAAAATCTCAGGCGGTGGTATTCACTTCCGTATTTTGAACATTCTTTCAAATCTGCCCAAAAGGGCATCCGTAAGCAAAAATACCCCAACACCCATAAGCCAAGTAAGGACGAAAATGCCGACACCCTCTCCCAGACTGTCCCGGATCACCTGCTCCAGCCCCATGACCGGCACCAGAAGTCCTGCCATAATAACAAGTGCCAGATGAAAAACCAGCAGTTTTAACACAATACGAAGGAACTTTCCGGGGATACGATGCAGATCCTTCCGCAAAATCGGATAATACCCCAAGCACAGAAACAGCAGGGAGCTTTCCAAATTGGGACACAGAAGCAGTGCCAATACTGCCACAGCCCCGAACCATGCCCAGGCGATGCGTTTGCCGCAGCTCTCCAGCACCGGAAGCAGCAGCAGAGCCGCCAGCACCGGAGCGCAGTAGGTTGTCATGGGGATCACCCCGCCCAGCACCATAAGCACCACCGCAAGAGCGGCAAGCACCCCGCAAAGGGCCATTTGCTTTGACTTTTTCATGGTTTACCGGCGGTTTTTCAGCATGGAATACTTGATGTCCCACAGCTTTTGGGACAGATCCACATAATAAGTGTGGGGATTTTCAAACCGCTTGACCTCATCCCACAAAGTATCCACCTGCTGAGCGCAGTAGGTTCTGATTTCTTCCAAAGTGGGGAGCTTGTAGACCAGCTTACCGTCCTTGAAAATGGGCACCTGCATCTCCTTTGCGGTGAAGTCGTAAACCGTTTTGGTTTTCCAGGTTGCCTCCGGGTCAAAAATGACCATGTCCTTGGAGTCATCCACCACCTCGTCATAAACACACAGATAGTCCGCAATGGCCTTTCCTGTGTCGTTGCCATAGAAACGGTAGAACTTCTTAAAATGGGGGTTGGTGATCTTGCCTACATTTTCCGAGATCTTGATCTTGGGGGTGATGGTTCCATCCTCCGATTCCACTGCCGCCAGCTTATAAACGCCGCCGAACACAGGCTCAGACCGGGCAGTGATGAGCCGCTCGCCTACGCCGAACATATCAATGCAGGCACCCTGCCGGAGAAGCTCCTGAATGATGTATTCATCCAGAGAGTTGGAAACGGAGATCTGACACTCCGTCCACCCGGCATCGTCCAGCATTTTTCTTGCCTGCTGGCTGAGATATGCCATGTCCCCGGAGTCCAGACGAATACCGCACTTGGTAATGCCCAAGGGCTTCAAAACCTCATTAAAGGCACGGATGGCATTGGGAACACCGGACTGCAAAGTATTATAGGTATCTACCAGTAAGGTGGCACCCGTGGGGTAGAGCTTGCAGTAGGTGGTGAAGGCTTCCAGCTCTGTGTCAAACATCTGCACCCAGGCGTGTGCCATGGTTCCTCCCGCTTTTACGCCGTAAAGCTGGTCAGAGATGGTGCAGGCGGTGCCGTGGCAGCCCCCGATATAAGCGGCTCTCGCGCCTAAGATAGCGGCATCGGGTCCCTGCGCTCTCCGGGAACCAAATTCCAAAACCGTTCTTCCCGCGGCAGCCCGAACCACCCGGTTGGCTTTGGTCGCGATCAGGCTCTGGTGGTTAATGGCAAGAAGTAAGAATGTCTCAATAAGCTGGGCTTCAATGGCAGGAGCCCGGACGGTGATAATAGGCTCCTGGGGGAAAATGGGTGTTCCTTCCGGTACAGCCCAAATGTCTCCCGTAAAACGGAAACCCCTCAGGTATTCCAAAAATTCCTCGGGAAACAGATTTCTGCCCCGGAGATAGGCAATATCGTCCTCGTCAAAATGGAGGGCTTCAATGTAACGCACGATCTCCTCCAACCCGGCAGCAATGGCAAAGCCGCCCTTGTCGGGACATCTGCGGAAAAAAACATCAAAATAGCAAACGCGATCCTTCATGCCGGTCTGAAAATAGCCGTTGCCCATGGTAAGCTCGTAAAAATCGCAAAGCATGGTCAGGTTCAGCTTTTGTGTGGATTCCATAAAAGACACCTCTTTCTTTGGATTGCGTATATTATAAGGCTGTAAAGGAAAAATAGCAAGGGCAAGATTTTTTGTATATTTGCCGGGGAAGTACAAAACAAATTTTATGAAAAAGGGGGAAAAAGCACTTGCAACTTCCATTTCCATATGCTAAAATGTCCGGGATATGGCAAAAGCGATGAGCGGGCTGTCTTGTGCCGGGTTTTGTGTTTTCAGAGAGAGCGGGAGGGTGGAAGCCGCTCAGCGCAAAGGCATTGGGGCTTTCTCCCGGGAGCTGTTTTCCTGAAATTAGCAGTAGGGAAAGCCGGTGAGCCGCCGTTATGGGCTGTGGGGGTTTTTGCCCCTGAAAAGCGCGCCTTTTGGCGAATTGCGGGTGGTACCGCGGAGGATTTATGGTCTTTCGTCCCCAAGTGTGGGCGAGAGGCTATTTTTATTGAACCTGACAGCTTAAAAAAAGTGATATTCGCCTGATGGGGGTGAAATAGCTTCGCTGTGAAATATTTACTGCGCAAATGTGAAATCGAACTTTGGTCGGTTGTGGTGTCCCCTTGCGGGGAGGAATTGAAATTTTAATCTGTGGAAAACCGGTAATTTTTGTAATCAACTATACAATGTTATGATAAAAGGAGAGAATCCCATGAAACAACAACTGGAAGAAATCCGTCTGAGAGCCTTAGCCGCTCTGGACGAAGCCGATTCCCCCGCCGCTCTGGAGGAGCTTCGTGTGAAGCTGCTGGGCAAAAAGGGCGAGATTACTGCGGTCTTGAAGCAAATGGGCAAGCTCAGCGCGGAGGAGCGTCCTGTAATGGGTCAGCTTGCCAACTCAGTCCGGGCAGCCATCGAAGAAAAGCTGGAAGAAAGAAAGACTGCCATCAACGCCTCCGTTCTGGAGCGGAAGCTGGCGGAGGAAGCCGTGGATGTCACCATTCCCGGTGAGCCTGTGGAGCTGGGTCATCAGCACCCCATGAATCAGGTTTTGCAGTCCATTAAGGAGCTGTTCGTCTCTCTGGGCTATACTGTGGTAGATGGCCCTGAGGTGGAGCTGGCTTCCTATAACTTCACCCGCCTGAATATTCAGGAAGGTCACCCCTCCAGAGATCGCAGCGACACCTTCTATTTTAACGATGAAGATTCTGTGCTGCTCCGCACCCAGACCAGCCCCATGCAGATCCGGGTCATGGAGAAAACGCAGCCTCCCATCCGTATCATTGCTCCCGGCAGAGTGTACCGTAAGGATGAGGTGGAAGCCACCCATTCTCCCATGTTCCACCAGATCGAAGGTCTTGTGGTAGACGAGGGGATCACCATGGGCGACCTCAAGGGCGCGCTGGAAAACCTCATGCGCCAGCTTTACGGCGAGGACGCGGTCATGCGCTTCCGTCCCCACCATTTCCCCTTTACCGAGCCTAGCTGCGAAATGGATATGCAGTGCCACAAGTGCGGCGGCACCGGCGAGGTAGACGGTCAGGTCTGCTCCACCTGCCACGGAGAGGGCTGGATCGAGCTGCTGGGTGCCGGCATGGTTCACCCGGAGGTGCTGAAAAACTGCGGCATTGACCCGGAGAAGTATTCCGGCTTCGCCTTCGGCATGGGTCTGGAAAGAATGGCCATGCGGCAAATGCGGATCAACGACTTGCGCCTCATTTTCGACAATGATGTGCGTTTCCTCGACCAGTTCTAAGGAGGTAGCCCAAATGAAACTGAACAGAAAATGGCTCCATGAGGAGTTTGTTGACCTTTCCCATGTTTCCGACAAGGAATATGTGGAGACCTTGACCGTCTTTGGCCAGAAGGTGGAAACCTACGAGCGCATGGACGCCGAGATCAAAAATGTAAAGGTGGGCAAGGTG
>JAZNYB010000125.1:0-7356 GCA_045594185.1 Faecousia sp.
CTTCCTTCATAAGTAACGGCTTTGCCGTTGAGTACAAATTCAATGCCATTCATGGTATTACTCTGCCTCCTTCATCAAAACATTCATGGTATCCTCAGCGGTGAAGGGCGCATGGGACAAATCGGTTCCCAATGCCTGCTCCACAGCCTCTACATAAGCCCCTGCCGCGCCAACCAGAGGCAGCTCACCCGCGCCCTTGGCACCATAGGGGCCATAGGGGTACTTCTCCACATGGAGCATACACTTCAAGTTGGGTACATCCATGGCGGTGGGGATCAGGTAATCGGAGAAGGAATTGTTGCGGATCTTGCCGGTGCGGCGGTCATAGTCCATCTTCTCAATGGAAGCATAGCCGATGCCCTGGAGGTAGCCGCCTTCCATCTGACCCATGACCACATTGATATCCATGGGAGTGCCCACATCAAAGGAAGCGTAAGCACCCAGAATCCTGGAAGTGCCGGTATAGGTATCCACTTCAACCTCAATGGCGTTGACACCCCAGGCATAGGTGGGGTAAGCATCGCCCTGGAACTTATCCAAATAGAAGGGGATCATGAAGTCGGGCTCTTTGAACCGTTCTTCCACGATCTGTTCTTCGCCCTCGACCCACTGCTCTTTCAGCTTCACGGCCGCCCGGCGGAGAAGTTCGCCAACGGTCATGAGACTTCTGGAGGCTACGGTGGGACCGGAGTCGGGAACTCTGGCGGTGTCGGGGTGGTTATAGGTGACCATGTCCAGAGGCAGACCCAGCTCATGGGCAACGATCTTGGGGAAGGTGGTGCGCAGACCCTGGCCGATCTCGCCGTTGGCAGCCATGACTTCCACCTTGCCATCGGCAGACTTATGCAGGCGGCAAACCGCCTTAATGAGATCTCTTTCGCCGGAACCGGTAAAGCCGGCACCGTGGAAGAACAAGGACAGGCCGATGCCCTTGCGGTAACGCCCGGTCTGGGGCTTGGCATACTCTTTATGCTTCCGGCGCAGGTCGCAGGCTTCGTCCACCTGATCCATCATGGCGGGCAGGGGGACGGGGAAGTGATACTTGCCGGAGGTGGAGGTGGAATCCCCCTGCTTGGCAAGGTGGGCTTCCTTAAACTCTACGGAATCCACGCCCAGCTTCTTTGCCACATGATCCATCATCATTTCCACAGCGAAGAAGGTCTGGGGAGCACCGAAGCCACGGTAAGCACCGCAGGGAGCGGTGTTGGTCTTCATTGCTCTGCCACGGACATGGAGGTGAGGAATGTTATAAACACCGTTGGCGCAGATAATGCCGCGCTGAAGAACGACTGCGGACAAGGTGGTATACGCACCGCTGTTGAATTTCACATCAATGTCCATGCCGGTGACCTTGCCGTCCTTTACAGCCAGCTTGTAAGTACACTTGGACGGGTGACGCTTGGAGGTAAATTCCAGATCCTCCCGCCGGGTGAGGATGCAGCGCACAGGGGCGTTTGCCTTCTTTGCCGCAACCGCCACCTGACAGCCCAGCACAGAGGGGAAGTCTTCCTTGCCGCCGAAGCCGCCGCCGGTGACATCCTGAAATACATGGACATCGTCCTTTTCGCAGCCCAGAGCCCGAACCAGCGCGCTGTGTACATAGTAAATGCACTGCATGGAGCCGTGGACATACATCTTGCCCTCGCCCTCCGGCTCAGCCATCATGCCCTGAGGCTCCAGATAGGTCTGATCCTGATAGCCGGTTTCAAAGACCTCGGTGAAGATCTCATCAGCTTCTTCAAACGCCTTTGCCAGATCGCCTTTGCTGTATTCATAGTCGAAGAAAGCGGTTTCGGACTTTTCAATATCCAGCACTGGGGGCAGCTCCTCGTAGTCCACCTTGATCTGGGAGAGGATGCGCTCTACTTCCTTCTCATCAGGACCAACTACCATGCCGATGGGATCACCGATGAACTCTACTGTCTCCTCAGCAAAAACGGGGGTGTCGTCCAGAACGATATTGACCCGGTTGTCCCCGGGGACATCATTTTTGTCCACATAGTAGTAGCCTTCGGGCAGCTCCGGCACATGGACGGCAAGCACCTTTGCCCGGGCGACAGCAGAATGTAACAGCTTACCGGTGAGGATTTCCTTTCCGGCGTAGTCGCCTACATACACAGACTGTCCCGACATTTTCGGGCAATGGTCTTTTTTGATGACGGATTGACTGATCTGTTCCATATTTGATCACAACCTCCTGAATAAAAATTGTGGGATACGATTCTTACGCCCCGGAAAGAGCAGCTTCCGGAGGGTAGATTTTCCTACATTCTATTATGAATGGCAATGGCAAACATAGCAAGTTGTATTTTTTTACAAGTCGCAGATTTTTGCCGTTGAATTTTGGTAACCCCATGGATTTTTCCCTGTTTTTCACAAAATGGCTGCTCTAAACCTCATTCCAGGGGTAGATATCCGGCGGCTCATGGGTAAACGACATAGGCTCTTTGGTGACCGGGTGAAAGAATGCCAGCCGGTAAGACCACAGAGCGATGGAGCAATTATCCTCCAAAAGGCTGTATTTTCGGTCACCCACCAAGGGCAAATTCCTGCTGGAAAACTGCGCCCGGATCTGGTGGGTACGCCCAGTCTCCAGATGGATATGAACCCGGCTGAGATCTGCTGTCTTGCGCAGCACCCGGTAGGTCAGAACTGCTTCCTGCACCCCTTTGGCGGGAGTATGGGTGACATAGGTTTTCCGTTCCTCCTTGCTGCGCACAAGAAGATCAACCAGCCGCCCCTCCGGGGATTCCGGGCAACCGTGAACCACTGCGAGATACTCCTTATCAAATTCTCTTTCCCGCACCTGACGGCTCAGCTCCGATGCTGCCTGGGGCGTTCTTCCCAGCACCATAAGACCGCTGACCACCCGGTCAAGGCGATGAACCGTGCGGACACAGGCTTTTTCGTTGCCCAAAGTCTGGCGAACCAGCCCGGGAAGCCCACCCGGTTCATCCGTGGACAGAACGCCCGCAGGCTTGATGCAAATCAAAACGCTTTCGTCCTGATATAAAATGGTAATTTGTTCCATAAAGCGAATCCTTTGTCAACAAGATCGTCAAATTTTGGTTTGTCTGTCAGTTTTGCTTACAGCAGTCCTTCCAAAATCGGCACCAAAAGGGACAGCCCATCCTCGTCCTCCGGGGTGAATCTGCCCAAAAGGGGACTGTCAATGTCCAAAACGGCAACAACAACCCCGTTTTTTCGCAGAGGAAGGACGATTTCCGAGCGGCTGTCACAGTCACAGGAGATGTGACCGGGGAAAGCGTGGACATCCTCCACCCGCTGTATCTGACCGCTTTCGGCAGCAGTGCCGCACACGCCTTTTCCCCAGGGGATCTCCACACAGGCGGGTTTCCCCTGAAAGGGTCCCAGCACTAAGCTTCCGCCCTTGCGGAGATAAAAGCCCACCCAATTGATGTTCTTAAGAGCGAGATTTAACACAGCGGCTGCATTGGCAAGATTGGCAACCGTGTCCGCAATACCCTCGGTCATGGCGGCAAGCTGCAGCTTCACCATGGAATAAAGGGCGGCGGCTTCGGCGGGGTAGGTGTAGGTCTGTATGTCCATGAAGATACTCCTTTGGAAAAAGTTTTCTTCATTATACCATATTTCCCACAAGGTGCAAGATTTTTTGCGTTCCGGTGGTATCAAATGCTGATTCCCGATCAAAAAGACGCGATCCGCCTCTGTCACAAGCGCTCCGTACCCGTCAAAAAAGCAAAGAGAAGTGGCAGGTCGCCCCGCCACTTCTGTAGATCACTGAGTATGCTTATGCCTTGGGAAATACCTCCGCAAGGTCGCTTTCTACGGTGTTGTCATCGCTGTCGGTGATGATGCAGTAGACACCCACATTGTTATAGTCATCAAAGTCATAGTCACTGAAATTCCATGTAAAGCTATGGGTGGTGTCGGAGGAGTAGATCGCATCGCTTCTAATCTCTGTATTGTCATAGAGAACGACCCACTGGTACAAATACGGACCGATACCTCCCTGGATCTGCACGGTAAAGGTTGCGTCCTCCTGAGAGCTGGTCATGTGGTGATCCTCCGGCTGAGAAACAACGGAAAGCGCTTTACCGGAATAAGGATGCACATCGGCAACGCCACTTACTACGGTCTGTCCCTTGCTGTCATGAACGATACAGTAGACACCAACATCCCGATAGTCATCAAAGTCATAGTCGCTGAAGTTCCAGAGGAAGGAGTCGAAGGTATAAGAAGTGGTATATCTTGTGCCTTCCACCTCTTGGCTGTCATAGACAACGATCCATACGAAGGTATAGGGCGCAACGCCGCCGGTTACCTGAACCCCAAAGGTTGCATCTTCCTGAGAGCTGCGCATAAAGTAGTCGCTGGGCTCATAGGCGAAAGCAAGAGGCACGATATCCTTTGAGAAAACATTGGCAAGCTTGCTTTCTACAGAGCTGCCTTTGCTGTCGGTGATGACACAGTAGACTCCGATGTTGTTATAGTCATCAAAGTCATAGTCCGTAAATTCAAAGTTGAGTGTGTCGGAGGTTGCCGTTGTTTTCACCGGCTGGGGGTTCACTTCCTCATTGTCATAGGCAACAACCCACTGATAGGTGTAAGGAGCAGAGCCTCCCTGAATCCGTACGGTAAAGCTGGCTTCCTCCTGAGAGCTTCCCATATAGTAGTCAGCGGGATCAGACACAATGGCAAGGGGCTTTTGGGAGTTCATGTAGCGGTAGAGGAAGGTAACGATCTGAGCGCGGCTACAGGGCTTGTCAGGGGCAAAGGTTGAAGCGGTCGCTCCGGCGGTAATGCCTTCTTCCACAGCCCACAGGACTGCCTTGTAGTAGAACTTTCCGGCAGAAACATCCGTGAAAGGATTGTCGGTTTCGGTAGGCTCGGGAGTTCCCGCGGCACGATGGAGGAATGTAACTACCTGCGCTCTGGTGCAAGGTTTTTCGGGGCTGAAAGTGGTGGCGGAAGTGCCGGAGGTAATACCATTCTCCACTGCCCACAGAACGGCCTTGTAGTAGAACTTTCTTTCAGGAACATCTGTAAAAGGGCTGCTGGTTTGGCTGGGCTCGGGAGTTCCCGCGGCACGCCACAGGAAGGTGACCACCTGGGCTCTGGTACAGGTTACATCAGGGCTGAAGGTAGTGGCAGAGGTGCCTGCGGTGATATTGTTAGCCACCGCCCAAAGAACCGGCTCATAGAAATAGTCCTTTTCCTCTACATCCACGAAGGGATTATCGCCTTGTGCTGTGACCGCAAAGGCAAAAAGACTCAGGAGCATACACAGGCAAAGGGTCATGCTTAAAAACTTTTTCATGATTTTTCCTCCTTTGTTGGCTGACGAAATCTCTAAAATCTATTACAGGTTTCTTGTGTTCATTGCCTTACCCGAATCAGGTTGGACAAAACATCTTTGAATAAGACCAAAACACTTGTGGTGGGAGACGGCAGAAACCGCTGTCTCCCATATAGACTTGTAGAATCAGAAGCCGGACAGTCTGAATACCAAAACTTCGTCTGCGGATTCATCCGGGCGTTCATCGCTCATGACGATCAAAATGCTGCCATCAGAGGCCACATCGGCAGCAGCGATCCAAGGATAGCCTGTACCGAACAGGTCACCGTCATCCACCGCGCCGATCCAAGTGCCGTCCGCAGTCCAAAGAACGACTTCACGCATATTACCGTCCAGTGCCAGGAAGCCATTTTCTGTGCTGGTTACATAGGTAATAGAGCCCAGCCCGAAGCCATCCGGCTCTCCTCCCAACTGCAGCATCAGTTCGCCGGCATAGTCATAGGCAAAGATGTATTGCTCATTATCCTCCACGGAAGAACCGCATACATAGATGTAATTGGTGTCAATACAGACCTGGCTGATGATATCCACTTCGGGGAAGGGGAAGGGAGAACCTGCCAGAGTGCCATCCCGGAAGGAGTACAGTTCGCAGTCCTCGCCGGAGCTGAACCAGCTAATACCCCAAGTGCCCCCAGGTGCTACGGAGAAATTATCAGGGCCTTCGTAGGAGAACGCCGGTTGATCCGATGCACCGTCATGGCCGATAACAGGCTCCATAAAAGCAGACAGAATGATGCTTTCCCCAGCACCCTTTTCCACGATGTCATACTCTCCGGGCAAAGCGATCTCCTTGATAAAGGAAAGGGAAGAACCGTCATAAGCAAACTGGTATAGCACGCTGTCACTGAGCAGATACACATTGTCTCCCACCACAGCAATATCGTGGTCAAATGTCTCAAATGTGGTCAGCGCTTCACCCATGGGCAGGAATTCTGCCGTCAGATTATAAGTGCCTACCATCTGGCTCAGTCTGCCGCCGGAAATCCGCACACCCTCCCAAGGCCAGGGAGGATCCATGTTGTCCGTCCCGGGTGCAGTGAAGAAAATATTCTCAACCAGTGCCAAAACACGCGCATCCGTCCAATCGCTTGCGGAAATCTCATAGGAAACGCCGGCGGCTTCGTTGCGGCTGAAGAAGCACCGCTCGCCGTACTCGGTATCCACATATGCCATGCGTTCTCCACCGATATTTTCCGTTACCCAAGTGCCCTCAGCATAGGCTTTCAGGTCGATTCCATAATTATGCAAAGACTCACGGAAAGAGGAAGCGTCTTCCTCATAGGCGTCGACCTCCACCAGAACATCCGTATAACCATCCGCGTCAAGAATCCGCAGATCGATATTACCACCGTACTCGGACATATAGATGTCATCCTCTGCCAGAGTCCATCCATCTTCTTCCTTGTATCCAACGGTGAAGAAGGTGTTTTCGTGGACGGTCAGATTCTCATCCATCTCAATGGGATCCGTTGCGGAAGATTCCGGTGTGCCCGCTGTTTCTTTCGGCGGGTCAGATTCATTGGAAGGCGCTTCAGTCGGATCCTTGCTTCCACCGCAGCCTGCAATGCTAATCAGCATCAACACTGCCAGAAGAAGGGCCAAATACCTTTTCATTTTGAACATAAATACTTTCTCCTTTCATCTAAGAGTTGCTTTGCAAATAGCCTTATTGGTACTTTGCCAGAGCGGCATCCGCCTTTCTGATCCATTCGGTACGGTCGCCATATACGGAAGCATCCAGCGCGCCCATGGTCTGAGCTGCCTGGGCTTCGTCCAGAGTGCCGTCCTTGGCAGCCTTTGCGGCAGCGGCAAAGGACTTGATAGCATCCAGCTGTCTCTTGGCGTTCTTGAAGGAGTTACCCAGGGTCTTCTGAATACCAAAGAGGGTATCAAAATACTTTGCCAGGCTCTCGTAGCTCTTGCTGTTGGCAACTTCCAGCTGGAAGGTATACAGTCCGGCGGTGTCCTTAAAGGACATGATGCAGTATTCCTTGGTTTCGGTCTTACCTTCGGAG
>JAZNYB010000126.1:0-4312 GCA_045594185.1 Faecousia sp.
AAACCTGCAAGGCATCCCATGGAGTATTCTCTTTGACCGGGAACAGGACGGCTCTTACACCCTTACCCTTACCACCGAAAAGGAAGTTTTTTCTTCCAATTTACAGGCAAGTGTTGTGGAAAATGCTGCCTATGACCCGGATAGCTGCTGCTTCTCTCTTATGGCAGGTACAGGAAAACCGTCTCTGGGGGTAGATCTGGTGGGCTGGATGCAAGTGCCACAGCCCGTTTACCTCACATTGGAGGATACCATCCTTTACGGCACCGGGAACTACGGCGCCACTCTGGAAAATTGGGCGAAGTGGCTGACCGTTGACGAGCTGGACGGGGGCGGTCTGCGGTATGATTTCACCGGGGCAGCTCATACGGTTACAGAAGGATTGGCGATCCCTGTATCTCTGGACGGTCTGCGTTTCGCCTTTTCCGGGCTGGAAACCACCGATACGACCAAGCTGGGTCGCCTTGCCCTCACCTTTGGCTCCAAGGCACTGAGCAGAAGTGCTTTCGGATTGATCTTTGAGTTTGGAAGCGGCAAGATCTATGCTGCCAATGCGGAGGTCAGCAACGGAGCA
The DNA here is from genome assembly GCA_045594185.1 of Faecousia sp. GTDB lineage: Bacteria > Bacillota > Clostridia > Oscillospirales > Oscillospiraceae > Faecousia. The sequence continues at coordinate 572 of JAZNYB010000126.1, forward strand.
GCCAGTGCCGCCAGAGTAGCGGCAACCGGCGAACCCCTGTTTTCCGGAGATACCTTCGCCTATGAGAACATGGCAGGCAAGGAATGGTTTGTGGAGTTTACGCTTCAAGACGATGGGAATTACGAAATCTCTCTGGAGCTGGACGGTCAGCGGTATTGTGCTGTGGCAGATGCCGCCACTGTCAAAAATTACAGCGGCTTCAACCCCGGACATTGCTATGCCCACCTGATGTCGGCGCAGGTAAGCACCACCTTGACCGTGGATCTGATTTCCATGACAAGGAAAACAGAGCCGGAGCGCATAGACAACGGGGAGCTGATGCCTGCCTATGTTCCCAGCACGGAGGTTGCCGTGGACGGAAACGGCACACCCACATGGTTAAGCTCTGCCACCATTATGGAGGTCAACATTCCCCGGGCGACCAAAGAGGGAACACTGGATGCGGCGGTGTCTGTTTTGGATCACGCCCAGGAAATGGGTGTCAACTGCGTTTGGGTCACTTCCGTGGGCGAGCCGGGAACGAAAAATGACGGCAGCGCGGGAAATCACTATGTAAATCTGGGTCTGCAATCCATTGATCCCGCCATTACGGGAACGGAGGACTATACCCAGGGCTGGCAGGAATTTGCGGATTTTGTGGCAGAAGCCCATAAGCGCAATATTTATGTTATTTTCAATGTGATCACCTGGGGTACGACCGCGGGATCTCCCATTTATCAGGAGCATCCTCAGTGGTATACAGGAGCGGAGATCTGGGGCGGCAAGGCATGGGACTGGTCAAACGAGGAGCTGATCTCCTGGTACACAGATACCCTGCTGGATATTATAGAGATCACCGAGGTTGACGGTATTCTCTATGACTGCGAGCCGGAATATGCCGGGGAAACGGTGTGCGCCCGCTTCCGTAAGGCGATTCAGGACAGCGGAAGAAATCTTGTTTATATCGGTGAATCTGTCAATGACCGCAGCGATGCCTATGATCTGGAGCTTTACGGTGTTATGAACTACAGCGGCTACAGCAAGACCTCTGCCGCCATTGGGGAGCATCAAAAGGATGACAAGGAGTTTTTCCTTGACGAGGGCTATAATATTGTGGATGCCATTCAAAACGGCACCATCAGCGGCAGCATCCAGCAGCAGGCAGAGGGCACCGGAGGCAATCACAAATATTATACCTACAGCTTCACCAACCACGACAGCTATTATTTCTCCTTCAACAGTAACCTTTTGGATATTGCCTATCAGGGCATTTTCTCCTCCTATATCCCGGTTTGGTACTTTGGAGACGAATTTAACTCCACGCCCTCCGGCATCCGTCTTTACTTTGACAAGACAAACTGGAGCAATCTGGCATCGGAGAATAACCGCTCCTTCTATGAGGAAATCAAGGAAATGCTCCGAATCCGCCGGGAGTACGGCTATGTGTTTGACCGCGCAGCCGATAATCACCGGGATACAAATATCTGCAAGGTGGACACCACCGGGGATTTGGAGCTGCAAGCCTACGCCCGCTATGCCGATAACACCGGAATCCTCATTGTGGGCAACCATAACGCGGAGGGAAATGCTGTCACCGCCACTGTGACCGTTCCCTTTGAGGCAATGAATTTGGTGGGATTTGATCGCTTTACCGTCACGGATCTCAGAAGCGGCGAAATTCTGTGTCAGGGCACAAAACAGCAGACAGAGCGGTTTGCTGTGACCCTTGACTATGACGATCTGGGTGTATATGCCGTTGTGGGAGCGGGTACGGCAAACGAGGGGCTTACAGTTGCGACAGCCGCTCACGCCCTCCTGCGAAACGGAACCGCTCACCAGATCAATACCGCTGTAAATTCCTGGGGCAAGTATGTACAGGTAACGGAGGCTCCCTTGGGTAACGGCTTGCGTTTCTCCTTTACCGATGCCGTGACCACCACCGGAGAGGGCATTAACGAAGCGGTTTCTCTGGAAGATCTTTATTTGAGACTCAGCAATCTGCAGGGCTATGTGAATAACGGTTCTTCTTCTGACCCCTCCAAAATTGCCTTGTCCTTTGGAGCGGGGGGTTATAACCGAAACGGCTTTGGGCTGATCTTTGACTTCCTGAATGGGTCGATCTATGCCGCCAAGCCAACGGATGGCACCAGCGACCGGCTCACAAAGGACAGCACGCCCCTGCTGCAAAACGACCTTCTCAAGGCAGAAAATTTAAGCGGCAGGGAATGGGGCCTGCAATTGGCAAGGCAGACCGACGGCAATTATCTTCTGACTGTTCATCTGGAGGGCAGCCGTCTGGAGGCTGTGATCGATGCTTCTTATCTTGCTCCCACGGATACCTTTGATCCGACAAGCTGCTATCTCTATTTTACCGCCGCCGGAGCAACTCCCACTGTGACCTTTGACTTGGTTGGCTGGGGCAGCGGGCGTGAGCGTATCACTTATTTTGAAGAAGGGGATGTGGAGAACGCCCACAGGGAGCTGGAGCTTTCCCCGGACGCGCTGGGAGAGGGTCTTTGCTTCAATTTTGATTCCGACCGTCCCTTGGTTGGGGCGGAGCTGGGGCAAAGCTTCCACTTGGATGGGACGACCCTGTATTTCGATGACCTTTCCAACTACCGCAGCTTTACCACGCCTTATGGCAGTACCAAATTCGCCCTGACCTTCTCCTCGGAGGATTCTCAGGACACGGCATTTGGACTTGTTTTCGACATGAAATACGGCAAAGTGTTCCTGTGTGTCAATGGCTATCAGTATCGGGAGCTGCTTTCCGATTCCGGGCTGACCTATAACCATTTCCGGGATGTGCTGTGGTCGGTGTCCTTTGCCCGAAACGCTTATGGAAAGCTGGAAGTGGTGATCACCCTCCCCGATGGCACTTACACCACGGAAATCAAGGGGGAAGAGCTGTCTGCCGCCCGGGATTTTGACCCGGAGATGTGCAAGGCTCATGTGATGTCCTGGGATGGACCACTGAAGCTTTCCCTGCGGCTGGTGGGCTACGACAGATACAACTGGGATACGGACGGTGACGGCGTATTGGAGATCCTCGCCATTGGCAACAGCTTCTCCACGGATGCCCTGTGGTACACCTGGCAGATCGCCCGGGATCTGGGCGTGGAAAAGGTGGTGGTGGGGAATCTGTATATCGCCGGCTGCCCCCTGAGCAAGCACGCAGCCAATGCCGCCAGTGATGCCGCCGCCTATCTCTATTACCACAATGACAGCGGCAAATGGGTAACCACAGAGAATTATAAGATCAGCACCGCCTTGACCGACCGAAGCTGGGACTATATCTCCCTGCAGGAAAACAGCGGTCAGAGTGGTATCGAAAGCAACTACGGCGAAAACCTTGTATACATGGTGGACTATGTGAAGGGGCTGGTGAACGCACAGGACAATGCCAACCGAAATCCCCAAACCAGACTGGCATGGCATATGACCTGGGCATACCAGCAGGATTATACCAGCGCCTCCTTCACTGCGTATAACAACGATCAGATGACCATGTACAATGCCATCATCACCGCCGTGCAAAATAACATCTGCGCCAATGAGGCATTTGCTCTGGTGATCCCCTCGGGCACGGCGATCCAAAACGCCAGAACCTCCCTTTTGGGTGACACCCTGACCAGAGATGGCTACCACATGAGCGATCCCTTGGGCAGATATATCACAGGGCTGATGTACCTGAAGACGGCAACAAAGCTGCCTGTAGATCATGTTTCCTACAAACCGGGAAGTGTTACTGCCCACCAGCAG
>JAZNYB010000127.1:0-9906 GCA_045594185.1 Faecousia sp.
CTGCCCGGAGGGAAGTCATAGGCTTTCGGGCCGTTGGTCACATAGATCGCTTCGGTATCGCAAACCAGCAGTGCCGTTACCCCTTCCGCGCCAAGGCTGGGATCCAGCACATTGTAGCTCTGGTCATAGTAGACAATGTATGCATCGTCCAGAACCTTGTCAATGTTACTCACCTGCACCACCCGGCTCATGCCATCATCGGTGTGGATGGTGATCATACAGTTATCCGACACGGTGATGGAGGCACTGGCTGGGTCATCGCCGTTGATCTCGCCCACATCCCCATTGTCTGAGGTGATGGAGCTGATCCTGTCGTATTCCCCCGTAGCCCGGGCAGTGACGGTGACAGGCTGGTTGGTGGGCTCTGTGGCAGAGTAGCTCACATCGATTCCCAGTTCCCCGAAGTAATACACATACATCACCGCGGTGTGAACATTCCCAAACAGGTCCGTTATCTCAACGGTATACTCACCATCCTCCACGATCATCGGGGCCGTCGTAACGAAAAGCTGCTGGTGCTGACCCAGGGAATAAGCCTCCGTCAGGGGAAGCCGGATGCCGCAGCCGTCGATGGCCGCAACAGGCTGACTCAAAGCAATGGCCAATTCGCCGTTATCGGTCACCGCCTTGTCAATATTTACATGCTGCTCCTTGTCGCAGCCAACATAGCAGTAACTATCATCTTCGGAATCAACCAGCGCCGCATGACTAATATCCAACCATGCGGAAGCGTAGAAGGAGCTTTCGTCCGAACCGATGTTTCCGTAGGAATCCTCCGCATTTGCGGTCAGGGTAACTGTGCCGGAAAATTCAGCATTCCATACGCCCCAGACCTTGACCTCCACACAATCCTCATAGCCGCCATTTTCCATTTCTTCCTGGGTGGGTTCTGTACGAATGACCTGGGTACGGTAAATTCCGTAATTTTTAGTCTCGTAGCTCTCCCACACAGGGTAGGTTCCGTCCGCGTTTTGCAGCAGCTCGCCGTTTTCATCCAGTGCCAGAGGCACAGGAACCGTAAGCTCATAGGTGTTGCTTGTGGGATCCTCAAGGGGAAGTCCCATCAGAACCGCGGAATATGCTGCGTCAAAGGTCAGTGTCAGATTCCGGGGATCAATTTCACTGTCTGTATCGTGAGCTTCAATGGTCACTACGAATGTTCCATACGAGTCTTCGGATTGGTCATATAGGGACACATCAGGCGTATTACCGTCTATATCCACCAGCTCACCGTTCTCATCCCGCAGAGCAAACTCCTTGGTGGACAGATTGCCTTGATTGTCAATGAGATAGAAGGTGGTGGTGTCCATATCGTTGGTAAAGACATAGCTGCCAGGATAATAGGCGTATCGGGAATCCAGATAACCAAATCTTATGGTTTCACCGGAAAAGGCGTAGATGGCGTTTGCGGTTACGGAATTGACACCTACACCGTTGGCGCTGGAAATGACTGTGTCCAGCTCCCAGGCGTCTGTCTTGCCAAAGACATTGACTGTGATCTCCTTGGTGGTGCGCGTGCCGTTGATAGACTCGATCTCGTACACCAGCAGATTGTAGCCCTCCAGGAAGGGGAGCTTCAAACTGTCAGCACTGCCGTAGGGATTCTCGGCATCGGCCGCCGCCAGATAGGGTGTGTAGTAGAAGGTTGTTCCATTTCTGCCATCAGAGCTGAGCCAGAGACCACTGGAAGCATCCTCCAGACCGGAGGCGGTATTGTAAGTGTGGTTATACACCCGGATCCGGGGCTGAACATCAAAGGAAGTCCAGTACAGAGGGTCGCTGTCTTTGGATCGCCCGCTGGCATTAAAGGACAGATGCGTATCCAGTGTCCAGCCCTCGGGGGCGGTGTCCAGACCCAGAATGATCTCCTCGCCTTGGGCGTAGCTGCCTTCCAGACCCGATTTATCCCAGGCGGTCGTCAGCCCGTAAGAACCGGAAAGATACATATCCTCATGGTCATAGGCCTTGTAATAGGCATCCATGGTGATGTCCAGCACCGTGGCATCCATGAACAACTCGCCCAGCTCAAAGGTCTTTGTTTCGCCTGTGTAGCTGTTGGGCAGGGTCAGTACCATCCGATACCAGCCGCTTGTTACAGTTCTGCCCGGTTCTACGGTGAGAGTGTAGATACCGTCGCTGGATCGCTCCAGATCCCAGGACTGGATCACTGCCGTGTTGTCACTGATGTTCGCATCGGAATACCGCCCCAGGTAATAGAGCTTCACATTGGCGTTGGCGTAATCCACGAAATCCAACCCATACTGGACAGCTTCTGTATCGGTAGCGTTGACGAGCTGGAAGCTGACCGTGGCGTTGTCCAGATTCTTGGCAGGTGCGCCGGAGGTGTAGTTCAGCACCGCCTCATTTTCCATGGTGATATTCTGTACTTCGTATTCAATGTCACCGGCAAGGTATACGGTATAGGTATCGATGACCGATTCGCTGGAATCAAAATCCAGCAAGGATTCGTAGTAACTCCCGGAGGAAGTCGGGTTGCTGCTCAGACTAAAGGCCTCCAGAGAGCTGGTGGTGACCAGATGCAGATCCAGCGGGCCATAGATCCCATGGAGATAACTCTCCAGATCCGACAAGCATCCGGTCTGGCTTATTGTGGTGCTGACATCTATAATTCTGTAAAAATCGCCGGAGTTGTTCGCAAAATCCACGGTGCCATGGACATAGTAGAACCAACCGGGAACATCATTAAAGAAGTTTGAACTACCACTGGCTATAAAGTCGACGATTTCCTGGAAGATATCCGTGCCGTATCTGGCACCGTCGTCCAATTCCGTATGACCATACTCCCAGGGATCGTAGAGCCAGTATGCGCCTTCATTTCTGGTATCCGGCAGCAGCAAAATGGTTCTGGGGGTGTTGGCATAGTTGCCGTCGGCTTCGTAAGTTGGCGCGTTCAGCGTGACCGATGGATACTTTGTGGGCTGGGTTGCCGAGTTTACCACAACGGTAGAGGTGCTTTTTGCCTTTGTAAAATTGAAGCTTACAGTGTCATAAGTAAGGGTGATGGTTTTTCCTGCCTGATCCTCTGCTGTTACCACCAGGTAGCAGGCACCGTTGTCGGGATTTGCTTCCAGGGAATAGTCATAGGTGCTGCTCAGAGTGGTGGAATACATCTTGTTCAGACCGGTGCCCAGTTCGTCACCGGTCAGTGTCACCGGCTCCCGGGGAGTAAAGTCCACATCTGTACCCAGCTTGTAGAACCACTGGTAGGTGATGCGCTGGATGTTGTAATTATCCGTTGCCTGAAATGCCGCGCTGAAGGTCACATTGCCGCCCCCGTAGTTGGGTTCCATTCTCAGTCTTGCGGTCATTCTGATTTCCGGTGCAACGGTGTCTACCTGATGCTTCAGAATGAAGCCGGTGGGCTCAGCCCAGTTGCCTGCCCAGTCCTCCACATAGGCTGTGAGCTTTCCGTTGAAGTAAATGCCGTTTTCATCCATGCCGCTGTCTGCGGTATAGTTGTAGTCCGTGTTCTTATCTAGCTTAATGTGCAGATAATAGTCCGCACCCTCGGCAATATCCTTCACGGTATTTTTCGTGGTGCCGGTGGTGGCGTTGTTCCAGGTGGCGTTCTTGTTCACCTGCTGGGTGTTATCCATGTACCACCAATAGCTGTAGGCAGCTCCGTCCAGCATTTCCAGAGTAAATTCAACAGGCTTGCCGGAGATATCGGAATAAGCCGCACTGCCCACCTTGGTTTCTGTAAACTTCAGGGGGAAGGTAAAATACTCGCCTTCTCCATCCGCATAGGGGGTATACACTCCGTCGGTGGCTGTCAGCTTGGTGGAGATGACCGGCTTGTCCACATCCAGCGTGATGTCCTGTGCGGGGGTCTTGTTGGCATCACCGGTCAGGGCATTACCGGCATAGTCCGTTACCGTCATATTTCGGAAGGAGTCAATAACGATCCTTTCGCCGGCAACCTGCATTCCCTCGGTAATGGTCAGATCCTGGAACACCACCGTGTTGCCCCGATGATTCTTGATCCCCAGCTCCACAGGCTTTCCGTCCTTCTCAATGCTCAAAATCGCTTTGGCATCGGAGGGAATATTGATGTTCTCGGAGTAGGTCACAGCAAAGCTGATGACATCCCCCACACCGGCATAGACATATTGGTTATTGCCGGAGTTGGCATTCCAGCTGGTGGGAGGCTCGGTGCTCTTGGCACTGATGTCCTTGCCGGACATGGTCACATTTTGAAGGGTGGGGGCTACGCCGTCATAGGTGACGGTATAGCAGCTTTTGTCGCTCTTGTCCCAGCGCAGATAGTTGCCGGAGAGATCCGTGATCCTGGTGGGAGAGGTCAGGCTGGTTCTGCTGATGCGCGTGCCGTTTCCGTTGTATACATACAGCTCGCAATCCTCCAGAATAGGCTGGTCGTTGGAAATACCGTTGATGTAAATGTGATTGACAGACTTGGGAACGGTAAAGGTAAAGATCATGGTATTTCCCGACAGGGATGCAAACTTCGCGCTTAAGGGATAGCTGGTATTCTCGTTCCGGTTGCCACCTGCCTGAGCGCCGTAGTAGGCATTCAGGTTCAGCGTCAGACCTTCCGGAACCGTGTTGTCAGCGAAGCGGATATCCTCGCTGAAGGTCAGTGTCACGCTGCCCGTCACATCGCCGCCTGCCAAGCTCTGATAGCTGCTGCCGGAGATGGACACATCGGTGATGTATGGCACAGTGGTATCCACCATATAGAACACGGAGCCGCCTACCTGCGGGTCGCCGCAATTATGCTGTTTCTGGGAGTAGGCGGCGTAGGTCAGGGTCGTGGTATTGAGGCTGTCGATCTGCTCCTTTACCGCCTGAGGGGAGCCGCTGTTGGAATTGGCAGAAGCGACATACCAATGGAAGTTGCCGCCAAATCTGTCCACATCCCCAAAGTTCCATCCGTTGCTGGTCAGCCGGACACAAGCCTTGCACCAGTGTTCCGCGCCGTGCCAGTGGGTACAGTAATCCGGAATCACATTGCCCTCGTAGATCAGAGGATAGTTGGAATCCGCCAGATACTGCTTTTCCAGCTCGTTGGGTGTCCACTGGTATTTGGCCCACCAGTAGTCGGACTTGTTGCGCTTCATGGTGTCGGTTCTCAGGGTGCTGCCCGCGCCTTTCACATTGCTGGAGCCTACAAGCCCAAACAGATGATTGAGGTTTAGGGTTTCGCCGTTGTTCCGAACAAAGCTGTTCATAAAAGCTTCGTTGGAAACAAGGTCTTTGGGCACCAGACTGATACCCCGGTTCAGATCCACATCATAAACTGTCGATCCGGCCTGAATGGGCAGAGCAAAGCCCAACACAAGGCTCAGACAGAGCAGGATACTCAGTGCTCTTTTTCCTATGGATCGCTTCATTTGGATTCCTCCCTTACTAATCTCCTTGTTGCCTGTGCGAATTGGTTCTTTTCAAAACGAACCATGGTTCTATTTTTGAATATTAGCACATTAGAGAATTTCTGTCAAGAGTATACAGCCCTGTTTTTCTGAAAAAACTTAAAGGTTATACGCAAGGGGATACACTCCCTGAATTGTGTGAAATATCGTTGAATTACCACCTTAAAAAAGACCAACCCCCCGGAACGGTCAGGGAAGCCTCAAGGGGCAGCGTTCCCACCGGGTGTTGCCATTTCATATATGCAAAACTCCCTCCACCGGAAGGCAAAGGGAGCTTGCGGTATGAAATATTAGCCGTAAGTATTGTAGTGCTGGTTCATCAGGTTCACAGCCTTAAACAGCTTGTGCAGGTACACGAAAGGCCCAATGCCAATGAAGGAGCCCAGAATATTCCAAAGCCAGAAATCAGACGCGCCGAAATTGTATCCAATGCCCCGCCTTCTCAGCTCATCGCCGATGCGGTCAGACACTCTGTGATACCAGACGATACCGCCGATACCAACGGTCAGAGGAGCCACAATAAATGCCAGCAGACAGAAGTGCATGGTCTTTCTTCCATCATATCTGGAAGCAACGGTATTGATGTCATTGGAAACCGCGGACATCACAACCAGAGGGTAAATTCCAAAGGTGATGATGGTGAGCAGGATCGTCTTCAGAAGACCCTTGTTTGTCTTGAGCTGTCTTGCGGGGACGGTGTTTGTGTTGTATTCCATAATACCTCTCCTTTCTCATAACCGGAAAACCCAATAAGAGCAACCCCGGTTTGGCGATATTGTACAATACTTTCTGTAGTATGTCAACTGTAAATGTCAACATAAACCAAAGCAGGTGACCTTCCGCTTATAATTCAGTCTCCCGGCAGGGCGCAAGAAAAGACAGCTCTATTTCAAAAGCCCCGCAAGACCTGCCAAAGCACCCAGAACGCCGGAGCCCAGAACCAGCCACAAAGGATGCGCTTTTCGGAAACTGAGAACAAGGCAGCCGGCAAAGATTCCCACGCTTACCCAAAAGGCACCACCCCAAAGAGGGAGCGTTCCGAAGGTGGTCTGTGTCACGGATACCAAGGCGGCCGCGATCATGCCCACCACAGCGGGGCGCAGTCCGGACATCGCTCCCGCAATCAAACGGTTCTCACGGAATCGCCGCAAGCCCCCCGCTATGAGCAGGATCACCACAAAGGAAGGAAGCACCACGCCCAAAGTGGTACACACCGCTCCAAAAAACCCCGCCGCCTGCATTCCCGCAAAGGTTGCCATATTCACCGCAAAGGGGCCGGGTGTGCTTTCACTGATGGCAATAAAGTCCACAACGGCTTCCGCTTCCATCCAGCCTTGCTTCAAAACAGCCTCCTGCACCAAGGGGAGCATGGCATAGCCGCCGCCAAAGGTAAAAGCCCCGATTTTGAAAAAAGTCCAAAACAATTCCAGATAAATCATTTTTTCCTTCCCTCCCACAGAGCTTTGACCACACCAAATACAGCACAGCCCAAAATCACCGCAACGGCAGGCAGATTCAAAAATACCACCGCCGCCAAAGCCGCTGCCATGAGGATATAAGATACCAGTCCCTTGGGGCATTTGCGATACATATTGACCAATGCTTTGGCGATCAATGCCAGCACTGCCGCCCGAATACCCACAAAGGCATAGCGCGCCACCGGCATATCCTGCACCGCAAAAAGAACCTGAGACAGTAAAGCAATGATGGAAAAGGAGGGAAGCACCACCCCAAGGGTAGCACTAACCGCACCCCAAAAACCCCCTGCCCGCTGCCCCACAAAGGTGGCAACATTGATGGCAATGGGCCCGGGAGTGGACTCCGCCACGGCGACCATGTCCAAAAGCTCCTCCCCAGTGATATATTTCCGCCTTTCTACCACATCTTTCTCAATGGCAGGGATCATGGCATATCCACCGCCGAAGGTGAACGCTCCGATCTTAAAAAAGTCCCAAAAGAGATCCAACAGGATTTTACCCTTTCCCATAAACTCCCCCCTGTGCAAATATGGGTCTATTATACATCCTTTGAAGCCCCGCCGCAACCCCAAAAGCAGTCATCTTCCGATTCCCCTCACGCTCCCCCTGATTTCCGCAGAAAACACAACTGCTGTGCAAAATTTCGCTTCCCCCTTGTGTTTCCCTCCCCTGCCTGTTATAATGTCACCATACACAAACCCAAACAGGAGGTATTCCCCATGGTATCCAAGGAAATGTGGGCATTAGGTGCCAATCGTTCCGTGATTCGTGATTTGTTTGAGTACGGTCTGCAGCAGTCCAAAATCGTTGGCCCTGAGAATGTGTTTGACTATTCTCTGGGCAACCCGTCTATCCCCGCTCCCCCCGCTGTGGAAGAAGCGATCCGGAGGATTTTGGAGGACACGGGCAGCATCAAGATCCATGGCTACACCCCCGCCATCGGTGATTTCGATGCCAGAAAAGCCATTGCCGACGATCTCAACAGCCGCTATGCCGCCGGTGTCTGCCCGGAGGATCTGTTCATCTGTTGCGGTGCCGCTCCCGGACTGATCGCTGTTTTCAGAGCCTTGTGCGCCTATGAAAACGCGGAGTTTTTGGCGATCGCCCCCTTTTTTCCGGAATACCGTCCTTTCGTAAATTGTGCCGGAGGCAAGCTGGTGGTCGTTCCCGCGGATACCAAGGCATTCCAGATCGATCTGGACGCTCTGGAGCGGAGCATCACCCCCAACACCCAGGCAGTCATTGTCAACTCCCCCAACAACCCCTCCGGAACGGTATATACCGCCGAAACCTTGAAGACTCTGGGGGATATCCTCACCAAAAAGTCTCAGCAGTACGGTCATCCCATTTATATCATTGCGGACGAACCCTACCGGGAACTGGTATACGGCGGCGTGGAAGCCCCCTTCATCCCCAACATTTACCCCAATACCATTGTGTGCTACTCCTATTCCAAGTCCCTGTCTCTCCCCGGCGAGCGGATCGGCTACATCTATGTTCCCAAGCAGGCGCGGGAGGCGAAGGAGCTGTACCCCGCCATTGCCGGTGCTGCCAGAGCGGGCGGTCATGTGTGCGCTCCGTCTCTGTGGCAGAAGGTTATTGCCCGGTGCGCCCATCTGCGTCCCGATTTGGAAAGCTACGACAAAAACCGCAGAGCCTTGTATGACAGCCTCACCGCTATGGGCTACCGCATGGCAAAGCCGGATGGCGCGTTTTATCTGTTCATTGAAGCCCCCGGAGGAGACGACCTCGCCTTCTGTGAAAGGGCGAAGAAAAAGAACCTGCTTCTGGTTCCCGGTACAGGCTTCGACTGCCCAGGCTATTTCCGTGTCTGCTATTGCGTATCCCCCGAAACCATTAAAAACAGCCTGCCCGTGTTCCGGGAATTGATCGAAACCCAAATGTAAGCCCGTCTATATTGATTCCCGGAGTCGAAGATCGGCTCCGGGTTTTTTGTGGAAACATAATTGAATTTTTCGGCTATATGCTGCTAAATTTTGATTTGCCGGACAGTCTGAATAACATATCGATTGTACCGTCTAAATCGGATAGATTCTTAAGGGGATGCCTTTCTTTTGCGCCAACTCTATAAGAGACTGTGTCCCACGCCCTCCACCAAGAAAGGCTATGGCAAAATCAGCCGCACCGATCATTGCTTTATTTCGCATCGGCCCTGCCCTTCTCCCCTTGCTCCAATCCGCAGGATATAATTCCAAGCCAAAACCGTTTTCTTTGGCATATCGTTCTGCCATCAGGTCAGTGCCATAGCAATGTCCAGACAAAATGATAATTTCATATTCACCTCTCATTCCTGAAAGATATTGGTCTACCACCGAGGAAAACAGAGCATAATCCTCAAAATATCTGCTGCCGGCAATAACTACCCTCTTTTCCATACCTGCTCCCCAAACATCGTTTTTATTTTATCATATCATCCATGGATGATGTTTGTCAATAATTTAATATCTATGAGCCATTAAAAGTATCGCCCATGGTTATTATAATTTTGATATATATAAACTAAGAGGGTGAAAACATGGGTGATTCTCCGTTTTTGAAAGAGATGGGAAAAAGAATAATGGCGCGCAGAAAAGCCCTGCGAATGACACAGGAAGAATTAGCCGAAAAGCTGGGTGTATCTACGCAAATGATCTCCAATCTGGAGCTTGGCAAAAAGGCAATTCGTCCGGAAAATCTGGCCGGAATCTGTGACATTCTCGAATTAAGTCCCGGTTTTGTCTTAACAGGCAACAATACGCAAACCAAGGTTGATGCTGTAGCTGAAAAGCTGATTCAATTAACACCTGCCGAATTACAAATGATCAACGAAATGATCGACTATATGTGTGGCAAAAAGTAACGCCATTTTTGCGGCAAATTTTAATAAAATAAAGACAACGATCATCTCTGCAAAATGGAGTTTTTCGAAATTCCCATTAGACAACACAAATTCCCGGGGTCATTCGGATGACCTCGGTTTTTTGTAGTTCTGTGTCAATCGTCCGGATAGAAAGAAA
>JAZNYB010000128.1:0-3296 GCA_045594185.1 Faecousia sp.
GACGGCAGTGCATGAGGCTTGCCTCGCCCTGCGCAACGGCGATTGCCGTCAGGCGGTGGCAGGAGGTATTGCCTTCGGCGGCGGCAACTCTCCCGACGATGGAGAGGACAAGCAGGGCGATGCTCTGGCAGCCGTTGGCTCTGCGGATGCTACTGTCCGCGCCTTTGATAAAAAATCCTCCGGCACCGTGTTCGGAGAGGGCTGCGTGGTCTTTATTCTGAAGCGGCTGGATCATGCCCTTGAAGATGGAGACTATATTCATGCCGTCATTAAGGGTAGTGCCGCCAACAACGACGGCGCATCCAACGGTATCACCGCCCCCAACCCGGCGGCACAGGAGGAAGTTATCCTCCGGGCTTGGGAAAATGCCGGAGTCAATCCCGAGGATATTTCCTATGTGGAAGCCCACGGCACAGGCACCCTTTTGGGTGACCCCATTGAGTTTAACGCCCTGAACAAGGCTTTCCGCAAGCACACGGGCAAGCGGCAGTTCTGCGGCTTGGGCACGGCCAAGGGCAATGTGGGACATCTGGTGGCGGCTTCCGGCTGTACCGGTATGCTGAAGGTCATTTTGGCCATGAAGCACCGCACCCTCCCCGCCAGCATCCACTTTGAAGAACCCAACCAGTACATAACTTTATTGACTCTGCCTTGTATATGGTGGATGAGACGAAGCCTTGGATTCCCGGAAAGGATAAGCTCCTGGCAGATGTCAGTGCTTTCGGCTTCAGCGGCACCAACATCCATGTGGTTTTGGAGGAAATGCCCCAGCAGCCCACAGTCGCAGCAGAAGAAACGCTGCGGGTGCTGACCCTCTCTGCCCGGACGGAATGGTCTTTGACGGAGCTGCTGGGTCGGTATGACCGCTTCCTTTCCACTGCGGACGCTCTAGATTTGGATGCTCTGTGCTACACCGCCAACACCGGTCGTGGCAACTATAGCTACCGTGCCGCTATCTTGTTCCGCAATCAAAAGGAACTGACGGAAAAGCTCCGCAAGCTCTATTTGGGCGGTCTGAACACCGACGAGGCTGCGGGCATTTATGCCGGACACTATAAGATCGTTTCCAACAAGCGGCAGGACAGAGAGCCGGGAGATGTGACGGAAAGTCAGATCCGGGAGATCAACGAGGAAGCCGCAGCCCTTTCTGCCAGAGTGCTATCAGGAGACGAGGGGGCTTGGAAGAAGCTGCTTTCCTGCTATGTAAAGGGTGGACAGATCGACTGGCTGAAATTGCAAAAAACGGCAAAGAAGCTGCCCCTTCCCACCTATCCCTTTGAAAAGAAGCTGTACTGGGCGCCGGTGAAGACCTTTGATTTTGCTGCCGCGCAGGAAAAATACGATATGCCCCTGTTGGAGCGGTGCCTGGTCAAATCCATGCGGCAGGATATTTACGCCGTGGATTTCAGCGTGAAAAAGCACTGGCTGCTCCGGGAGCACGTGATCATGGGCAAGAACACCATCCCCGGCACGGGCTATGTAGAGCTGGGCGCTGAAATCGCCTCCCTCTATTATGACGGCATGGTGGAGTTTAGAGATCTGACCTTTATTGAGCCTTTGCGGGTAGAGCCGGAGGAAAGCCTGACGGTGCAGATTATTGTGGATAAAGAGCCCGATCACCTGAGCTTTACGGTAGTTTCTCCCAACGAGGAAGAAAACAGCGATCAGGAATGGCACATCTACGCTCAGGGCAAGATCTATCCCCATGAGGAAGAAGCTCCCGCCCCCATCGACCTGAGTGAGAAGGAGGACAAGGAAACCTACAGCGACTACGAGGTGCATCTCGTTCCGCTGGAAGAAAAGGATGCCCTCATGAACTTCGGCCCCCGCTGGTGGAACATGAAAGAGGTCTATGTTTCCAAGGGACCCAAGAGCTTTGCCCATATTAAGATGGCAGAGGAATTTGCCGATGACTTTAAGACCTTCCGCTTCCATACCAGTATGCTGGATGGCGCGGTCAATGCCGGTATTTCTGCCAGCCGGGAGGGCATTTATCTTCCTTTCCTCTTTAAGTCCCTGAAATTCTTCCGTCCTTTGCCCAGTGAGATGTACTCCATGGCGGTCAAGACCAGCCGGGAGGGCGGCGATGAGGAAACCATGACCTACGACCTGTGGCTGACCGACAAGGACGGCGCAGTGGTCGCCGTGGGCAAGGACTACTTTGTTAAGAAGGTTCACCGTCTTAACGACTACATGGAATACCCCTATTACTATATGCAGTGGCAGGAAGCCGCTCCTGTCCAGCCCAATGAAGGCAAGCTGGGAAGAACTCTGGTGGTTGCCGAGGAAGACAGTGGCTTCTATGGTCGCCTGAAAGCGGCTTTGGCAGGGCGCATGGAAAAGACCGTACTGCTCCAGCCCACCAAGCTCTCCACAGAGGAGGACTACAGGACTGCTGTGGAGGCTGCCAGAAAGACCTTGGGAGCTTTCGACACCATTTTGTGCTGCAATACCGTGGAAATGGACAGCAAAAACGCCGGGCTCACCCAATTCCGCAGCCTTTACCGGCAGAGCATCGGTGGGCTGTTCCTTCTGAGCAAGGCACTGATGAAGCTGGCAGTGAAGGAAAATGTCCGCTTCCTGCTGCTGACCCGCAATGCCGCCGCTGTGACCAAGAGGGAAAGGGAAATTCAGCCCCTGAACGGTGCGTACATGGGTCTGGGTCGCTGCATCGGGCAGGAGTTCCCCAATCTCCACATCAAGGCGGTGGATGTAGACGAAGCTACGGATCCGGGGCTTTTGGTGCAGGAGCTGTGCGGAGACGACCTGCGCTCCGATATTGCTTACCGGGAAGGCGTTTGCTATGAGACACGCCTTGCCAAGCACATCAACAACTCCGAAAACTTCAAAATGACCGATCTGGACAAGGGCGCGGCTATGATTACCGGCGGTTTGGGCGGTCTGGGTCTGGTGCTGGCAGAGCGGCTTGCGGGTATTGGCGTAAAGCACATTTGCCTTATCAGCCGCAAGGGACTTCCTGCCAGAGAAAATTGGGAAGGCATCCTTGCTGACGGAACGGACAGGAAGCTGTGCGCTATTTTGGAGGGCATCGGCAAAATTGAAGCAGCCGGAGCGGAGGTACTGGTTCGCAGCGCGGATGTGTGCGACGAAACGGCTATGGGCGCGATCGTCCGGGAGCTGGTTGCCACCTATGGCAGAATCACAGGCGTGATCCACTGTGCCGGTATGGCAGGTGACGGTTTCATCATCAACAAGGCTTACGACACCTTCCGCAATGTTACCGCTCCCAAGACCATTGGCACCAAGGTGCTGGACTGCCTGGTGGGAGAAATGGA
>JAZNYB010000129.1:0-24339 GCA_045594185.1 Faecousia sp.
AGTAAACACACCCCCGGAGGAACTATCCCGCCGAACATCCCGGTTTTTGTTCTTTGCTGCCCAAACCTCCGGCGGTTCTTGCTCCGAAATGGGGTTCAGCACCGGGCAGACACCTTTACACCGATTGCAGTGAATACACAGTTCTGTGTTCACCATAGGCTGACGGAATCCTTCCCGGTCAGGAGTCATCTCTATGCAGTTTCTGGGGCAGACTGCGGCGCAGGCACCGCAGCCGGTGCATTTACTGGCTTCTGCTAACATTTCGTTCTCCTATTTCTTTATGCCTAAGAGTCGCAGCCCTTTTCCTATGGCTCGCTTGCAAAGGTTCCCGGCTAAATACAGGCGGTATCGTATGGGGCAAAAATGCTCTATATATAGTCTGCGCTCCTCTTTCGTTACCGCTTCAGCTTCCGTTATAGCTTTATAGCATTTTTTCCCGTTTTCTAGATCGCCATATTGCAGATAGACCCGGAACAAGAGCTTCTCATATTTGATCCGAACGATCTCTTCATAATCCCAATCCCTGCGCTGGGAACGGGTGATGCCGTCCAGAAGGATCTTTTTCAGCTCCATACGGCGGTCAACCTCTTGCTGCAAGGTTCGTTTCTGACGAGAATGGCTGTCGGGCCAATAAATCACATGGTACAAATCCTCGTCAATGAACCCGCATGGATGCCGCCCTGCCATGGGAATTAAAATTTGCCAATTCTGCCCGGCGGAGGATTGATAGATCCGCAGATCGGGGTAGATTTCCCGCAGTGCAGCAGTGCGCAGCATATAGCAGCCACAGCAGCAGTACGTCTTTTCCAAAATAAGATCCATGAAAATATCTGTATTGAAGCGGCTTTCATCTTCGGACATCCGGGAAATGATCTGACCGGTATCGTGCTTTCGGTAGTCGCCGTTGCTCCGCACCATGGCAAACTCCGGGTTTTTCTGCAGGAATTTAACCCGCTTTTCGATGCTGTCCGGAGCCAGCAGATCGTCGGAGTCCGGCCAGACCAGAAATTCTCCGGTCATCTCCTGAAAACCGGTATTCATAGCCTTGGCTTGCCCCCCGTTGGGTTGATACAGATATTTGTAGACGATACCTCGGGCTTCCAATGCTTCCCGGTAAGACAGTGCAATCTCCTCTGTTCGATCCGTGGAGCCATCGTTTACAAAGATTAACTCCAGATTGCCATAGGTCTGGGCAAGGATTGACTGGAAGTATTGGTGGATAAATCGTTCCCCATTGTAGCAAGGGGTGATGATGGTTACTAAGGAATTACTCATTGCGTTTTCCTCATTATGCGTTGCAGTCTGCTGCGCCATTTCATCTCAATGGGATATGCTTGATAATGTATCCACATATTTTTTTGCTCGGAAGGATGAAACAGCTTAATTCTTTTTGCTTTGCGAAGTGCGCGTCGTAATTTTTTTTGTAAAAGAGTAGCATAAGGTACATTCTCGGTGTGGGCAGACAGCTCCAGCACCTGAATATGCTGTAGCGTTAGATTTAGTATATACAGTTCGAGAACACGGGAGTATAATCTGCTGTTTCCTTTAAGTTGTGCAAAGCGCAATTGCTGCTCATATGCTTCTACGGCATCAAATCTCCGGGGAGTCCACTTTGATTGCATAATACCATTGGCATTTCTAAAATATGCATACAGTGGGGTGGCGCACAATCCAACATGTTCTGCTTCATAAAGGGCTAAATATGTTGTAAACTCATCTTCATGAAGTTTGTCGAGCGGGAAACGCAAAGACTTGAACAAAGATTTGCAGAACAGCTTACCACATGCAGCGGCTGGGCTGATTTTATCTCCAGCTAATTCGCAATAAAAATCGTCCACAGATACCCTTTGGGGACGTTCTGCAGGGGTGTCTGGAATAGCTGTTTCATCTGTACGCCACAAACCACACACACCAACAATGCAATTGGTTTTGCGACAAATTTGGAGCAACTGATGCAAATAATCACTTCGCACCCAATCATCGCTGTCCACAAAGGTGAGCCACTGGCTGTCACTATTGGCAAAAGCCCAATCAATGCCTGCGTTTCTAGCCGCAGACAAGCCGCCGTTTTTCTGATGGATCACATGAACCCGGCTGTCTTTTTTTGCATATTCATCACAAATGGCTGGACATCCATCAGGGCTTCCGTCGTCCACTAAGATCAGTTCAAAGTCTGTGAAAGTTTGCCCCAAAATGCTGTCTACGCAACGGTGTAGGTAGGGTTCGACCTTATAGACGGGGACAATTACACTGATTTGCGGCATAAATTATTTTCCTCGCTTAAGCTTTTTCTTTAACTGCTCATAGCGGATGTCACCCAACACCCCTTTTATGATTCTGTTTGGGAGGCATTTGATGTTATGAAGTACTGCTTTGCGCTGCAGTTTCTTCTGTGACTTCCGATATGCAGATATTCTGGCTTTTTGCTCTGCAGTTTTCCAACTCGCAGAAAACCAATGTATTGAAATTGTGTCCTTTGATTTTCTTATTTCTCCGCCTGTGTATGACATCGGACATAGGTAAGAAGATGAAAGAATCAGAATTTTGTCATCTAAAATTTGAGTGGAATCATCTTGTATTAGGCCATGCTGGAGAAAAACTTGCGTGTTTCGCTGAGGACAGGTTAGCGTATCATGGGTACCATCCTGCAAGATAAAAGGAATATTCTGGTAATCATCCATCAATTCCTTCAAGATGGGTGCATTTTTTACAGCACCGAATCCCAAACCAGTAGCGATGTGTTTTCCGTCTTCAAAACCAAAGTAGGCATCATATGGAAGCAGGGAGTCTAGATTCTTTTTGAGTTCCACATCTGTATCGAGGTAAATACCACCATGTTCATATACAACATGCAGGCGGACATAATCTGTTACAAATGCCCATTTGCCAACCTCGTAAGCTTGCCGCACATAGTGTGGTGCTGCTGATATGTCATAATTACTCTCGTTCCACTCTACAATCTCATAATTCGGGCAGCGTTTTTTCCAGCTCCTGATACATTTTTTCGCCAGTTCCGGCTTCGGATTACCACCAAACCAGCAGTAATGAATTGTTTTTGGAATCATTTCTTTGCCTTTCGTTTTATAATTCTGTAAAATTTCTTTACGGACGATGGTTGCCGTTCATATACGGAATACGCCCATCCCAGAATCCGCCTCCACTTCCGCCTCCACTCTGCCTTACGAACAATCTTTTTCGCATTTTTTTCCTGAAACAGCGGATGTAGTGCAGAATTCCACTTATAGTAGACATCTGGGGTATTCATAGTTTCTACTACATAGGGAGATCGCATAAAACGGTCAAGAATTTTTTCCTTTGCTTTTTTGGTTGTGTTAGTGTTTTTTAATAGTTTCCCCACAAAATACGCACAATTATGCCTGATATCGTTTTCACAGATCATCTGGACAGAACGATAATTTTGGGGAGATGTTATGCGCATTTTCTGAATGCAGTACTCTCGAGAACATACAATCATATCCACAATATCTTCCCGTACTTTTGTGGACAAGGAGTCATCCCGGTCATACTTTATATAGAAATACCCAACAGAGGTCGTTACTGACAAGGAATGGATGTATTGCAAATAATCCGCAACAAACATCCCGTCCTCCCCCCAAGTAATACCATCGGGGAAACGAAGATGTTCTCTTCTGATGATATTGTTCCTGAATAACTTGCAATAAGGCGAATACAGCATATTATTCCGGTAGAGACAAGGGAAATCAATCTCCTGTCTTTGCGCGAATCGCATTTGTGTATACTTTTTTGTATACAGAACACAGCCGTGCTCATCCTGCACCTGCATTCCACCAATCACCAAATCACTTTGACTCTCCAGTAGGCTAGAGATATAGGTTTCTGCTACATAGTCATCGCTGTCCACAAAAGCAACATATTCACCAGCTGCCACATCCAATCCAGCATTTCGTGCGGCAGAAACCCCGCTGTTTTCCTGGTGAACTACACAAATCCGGTCATCCTGTGATGCATACTCATCACACATTGTGCCACTGTTGTCGGGGCTTCCGTCATCTACTAGAATTAGCTCAAAATCTGTGTATGTTTGATGCAAAACACTCTTTACACATCGGTCCAAAACCAATTGGGCCTTATAAACTGGAACAATTATACTGATTCTCGGCATAATTCCCCTCCGGACAACTGCCGTTCTATTTTAACATCTCTCAAACGGATGTGCCCCCAGTACTGGGGCAACCAAATTAGATTGCAGTCTCCACCGCTGTGATTATCATTGATTTCAAACACAAAACCAGGATAAACGCCATCCACAAAATGCTCAGATCCAAATTCATTGACTGTGTAGGCAACTATATTTGTCCGATATCTACCGGGCATTAAATGAGAAAGGTCGACCAGTAATCGCAATTCTGCTTCCTGATCTCTGGCAATATTAAAGGGCGTGCTAGTTAGCATCGTCCCAACCGAGATCCCCTCAAATGTTTGAATTTCAAAACGCAGGAACATATTAAAAAAGGGCTGAGTCGCACAGCATCTGAGTGCCATTTTCGCAACTTCATTTTGCTGAAAACAGGGATCTTCTGCATTGCAAATTTCAAGCGAACATATGCGGAATTGGCTGCTTGACCGACCATCGGAATGGAAATTATCCGAGTATGAATATGCACACTGTGCCTCATTGAAAACTCCCAAATAGGCTTGGATTGCACTCTCCACATCCCCCTCAAACACAACCCTACCCTTATCCAGCACCACGCAGCGGTCACAGAGCTGCCGGATGGTATTCATGTTATGGGAAACATAGAGAACCGTTCTGCCTTCTTTTTTTGCGGCCTCCCGCATTTTATCCAGACACTTCTTCTGGAAAGCCATATCACCTACAGCCAGAACCTCATCCATGATCATGATCTCAGAATCCAGGTGTGCCGCAACAGAGAAAGCCAGTTTAACATACATACCGGAGGAATACCGCTTCACAGGGGTATCGATAAATTCCCGAACCTCAGAGAACTCGATAATATCCTCCATTTTGGCGTCGATCTCCGCCTTGGTCATACCCAGGATCGCACCGTTCATGTATACATTTTCTCTGCCTGTCATTTCACCATTGAAGCCGGTTCCTACCTCCAGCATAGAGGCAATACGACCATAAATGTCGATCTCGCCCTCCGTGGGGGCAGTAACCCGGCTCAGCAGCTTCAGCATGGTGCTTTTTCCTGCGCCGTTGCCTCCGATGATGCCCAGGGCTTCGCCCTTGTAAATCGTCAGGTCGATACCGTTGAGAGCCATAAAGGTCTGCCCGATCAGCCGCTGATCCGTGCCGATCTTTGTGTTGGGGTCTTCTTTCCCCCGCACTCTTGCCCACCAGCTTTGCAGATCAGCCTGGAGGGTACCGCCGCCGATCTGTCCCAGCTTGTACATTTTTTTGACACCGGAAAGCCGAATAGCAACTTCCCGATTCTCAATTTGTTTGTCCATGCTGCGACCTCCTTACACAGTGTCCATGAAGGTCTTTTCGACCTTGTTAAAGATGATAATACCGATCAGTACGACGACAATGGTTAGTCCTGCACTCAACGCCAAGTATCCGGGCATAATCTCGCCCTGTCCTAGAAGGGCATAGCGAAGCACCTCTACCGGAGCAGTGACCGGGTTGAGCATCAGAATGGTTTTCATAACGCCGCCACCAAGCTGACTCAAGGGGTATACAATGGGCGTGATGTACATCCAAAGCTGAACACCAAAAGTAACCAGAATAGACAGATCTCTGTACTTTGTGGTCAGGCTGGAAATGATAATACCGCAGCCCAGCCCCAGAAGCCCCAGATGGATCAATTCTACGGGAATTAGTAACCACGCCGTCCAGTTGGGATGCACCGCCCCTGTAGCGACATAGTAAACCAAAAGCGCAAGAACCATCAATATCTGGATCCCAAATTGCACAATGGAAGCGATCACATTGGAAATCGGGATGGTCAATCTTGGAAAATATACTTTTCCGAATACGCCAGCATTAGCAGTGAAGGTGCTGGCATTTTTATTTACACAACTGGCAAAAAAGGTCCAAACGGCGTTACTGCACATATAAAAGAGAATGCTGGGAACGCCACCTGTTCCGATTCCGGCAATTCCACCGAAAACAAAGGCATAAATGACAGAACTGATCAGTGGGTTCAGGAATAGCCATGCCGGCCCTAAGACGGTCTGCTTATAAGACACCGTGAAGGTGCGCTTTGTAAACAGAACGATGAGATCGCGATATTGCCATACTTCCTTCAATCGCAAATCAAACAACTGATGTTTGGATGAGATATGGGTGTGATACTGCTTCTTTTGTACAATACTATTCTCCATATTTGATATCCTCTCTGCTTGCTATTCCTATATTTCGTGCAACAACTTGTTCAATGCGGACAGCCCCGTCTTTGCCAGCTCCTTATACTGGGGAATGACCCGCTCCAGCCGGTTTCGGACAAACTCCTCACGCTCCAGCAGCCACTTGAACTCCGCAGCCAGCTCGCCTTCTTCCTTTAGCTTCTGCACCGGGAGAACATAATGCTCCTCCTCACCGAAAAGATCCTGAGCGATGCCCCGGGACTTGACGGAATAGCCCACAACCAAGGTGGGAACAAGGGTAGAATAGGCGGCGATGGTGGCATGGGTGCGGGCACCTACAAAGAAGCGACACCGGGCAATGAAGCCTTTGATCTGGCAGCAGTTGGCATCCCCGATCATAACCACCCGACCGGTATCCCGGAACAGCCCATAAAGATACCGCAAAGGCTCCCGGTCGTCGTTGTATTCCCACACCACATGGGGGATCAGTGCCACATTCATATCCGTGTTGTCCAGAATGAAACGGATCATGTTCTCGTAGTTTTTCAGGATCAGATTCCCTTCCGTGCCGTATTTCATGATCAGGGGACTGACATTGATGCCGACGGTGTTGCCTTCAATAAAGTTCTCCAGCAGAGGCAAGTCCTCCCGCTCCAGAAGGAAGGCAGAGTCAGCCACCTTTGCAGTGTTGGGGTTTATCTTTTTCAAAAGCTCATAAGTGATCGGCTCCCGGGCGGTAATCAGGTCATAGCCCGCCAGATCCTCCCGCACCTCCGGGGTGATGGCTTCCGGGTCAACGGAGCAGCCCCACAAAACGGTTTTTCCACCGTGCCGCCGGATCTCCCGGTTAAACTCCACCATTTGATTGGCCGACCAGGGATAGCAGTAGTTGTCCCCACCGATGGAAACAGCCAGCTTGCCCCGGAACAGCTCCCGCAAAAACACCTTCATATTGGCATCATTTTGTTTCAGCAGCTTCCGGCGAAGGGTTGCTTCCAGCCAGGGGAGAGAATATTTTTTTAGCTCCTCTGCCACAACAACCCGCTCCAGACAGGAGATGGCACCGTATTTTTTGTCCTCCTGCGGGCAGCCTGACCATAGAATCACATCTTCAGGCCCTCCCAGCAGTTTGGAGGTGGTGCGCACAAGGGCTTCACAGCCGTGGTTGCCGCTGCCGTTGTGCATGAATAACACTTTTTTCATAGAGCTTCCTCACAATCCAACTTTTAGAAGATTCCGCAAGGTGCATACCATTTCAAAATTCAGCACCATCAATCTGTACCACAGCCGATGGGTGGTGGGCAGAGCTTTTTTGTCTTCTCTGTTTAAGGAGTGCGCGCGAACCGTCTGCTTCAGACGGCGGATGGCTTTCTTCCGTTCTTCTCCCTGAAGGGCAAGAATCGCCTTTTGTCCATGGTACAGGCAGGTAAACACCAGATTTATTCTTCCCTGAGAAGCAAGCTCCGGGAAGCGGGCTTCCAGATATTTCTGCCGCTGTTCCTTGGCTTCTATGGCATCCAACCGCCGGAGGGTATACTTAGCTCCCATGATGCTTTCTCTGCGCTGGAGATAGTGATAGCCAATCGTCTCTGTAACACCCACTGCGCGGGCATTTCCTATGATTTGATAGCTCCAGAATTCGTCCTCGTGGAGCTTTCCTTTAGCAAAGAAAATACTGCCAATAACGCTCCGCTTATACAGCTTATTCCACACCACCTGACGCAGCTTGTCATCGATCAGGCGGCTAAGTGCTTCTTTCTGTTCATAGCACTCCACGGTTTCCTGATGGGTCACGGGCTGCACAGGCTCATCCTCATAAAAGGTGTCGATCCCGCAGGCGGCAATATCGCTGTCCGTTTTTTTCAGCACATCCACGAGAATGGAGATGAAATCCGGCTCGATCCAGTCGTCACTGTCTACGAAAGAAATCAGCTCACCTTTTGCCACTGCCAGCCCAGCGTTCCGGGCATCGGACAAGCCGCCGTTTTCCTTATGGATCACTTTGATCCGGGCATCCTTTTCTGCCCAGGCGTCGCACATGGCACCACAGCAATCGGGGCTGCCGTCATCTACCAAAAGGATCTCCAGATTCTCATAGGTCTGGTTTACAATGGAGGATACGCATTTGTCCAGATACTTCTCAACCTTATATACAGGTACGATCACACTGATTAAGGGTTGTTTCTCCATGCTGTTACTCCTTATTCATAAACATTCTTCTGTAAAAACTTACAATAAAACCGATACACTGGTCTATAAACCCCCGGGACTGCCAGAATCAGCCTTGCCATCAGCTCCCGCTTTTTTCCAAGCAGGGCAAGAGTCCCTTTTTCCGCCCGCAGAAGCTGACGCACCTTCTCCCTGTCTGCGCCGTATTCCTTTCCCGCCTCCAAAAGCCCATGGTAAGTATTGATGCAGGTGTTGAGATAGGCTCTTTGGGCATCGTCCTTCAGTTCTGCGGGGACTGCTTGCCGAATCATTTCCTTCACCCGGATAGGGTCGTAGATCTTATACTCGTTTATCTTTGATCGGGAAGCAGAGGTGCTTCGGACAATGTAGTGATAGGGACACCAGTCCTCAAAGATGGATGTCTCAGCCGCCGCAAACAGAAGATAATTCATCAACAGATCTTCGTTGATTTTAACATCCTCAGGCATAGCTTCCTGCAAACCATGGAATAAGGCGCGGAGAAAGAGTTTGTTCCAAAGACCAGGCTCTACTTGTGTCCCTTCCAAAAGATCCCGGAGCGCGGTTTCCCGGTTTTGTTTCCGCACTTGACCCGAATTATGGAAATAATTAACCCTGCCGTCCGCAAATACCATGCGGTAGCCGCAATGGGAAATGTCTGCCTGATACTCTGCGGCCCGGCGCAAAAGCCGCTCATACATATCCGGCTCAATATAGTCGTCACCGTCCACAAAGCCGATCCACTGCCCCCTTGCTTCCTTCACGCCACGCAGACGGGCAGAGGTAACGCCGCCGTTTTCCTTATGGATCACCACAAGATTTCCATGTGCCTTTGCATATTGATCCAAAATCTGACCGGAACCGTCGGGAGAACCGTCATCCACGGCAATCACTTCCATATGGGGATAGGTCTGCGCCAAAATGCTGTCCAGACAGCGGGGCAGATCCGCTTCCACATTATAAACAGGCACGATCACACTGATCAGCGCGTCCATTGCGCCACCTCCCCCAACTTTGATATGTGTACCGCTACATTATAGTATATTTCGACCGGAAAGTAAACAGTATTTCCCCCATAATTTGCTGAAAAAATCTGAAAATAGCCCTGTGCGATCCGCTTGGGAAGCTGATTCGGTTCCGTGGTCGAAGGTATTACGAGTGTGTCCCGGAGTGCGTCATAGAAGTTTACATAATTTGGATCATTCCATTTTTCCTCTTTTTATGCTATAATCCCCAAGCGTATACGCAAATAAACAACAAGAGGTGACCAATGAAAAGAGCAATATCCTACATTATGTCAACCATTCTTCTGCTGGGGCTTCTGATCGTGCCTTTACAGGTAAACGCCGCGGACTCCGATTCCAAAGCCGGTGTGGTAGCGACTGCCGGCAAGCCTCTGAATGTGCGAAGCAAGCCTACCACCGGCTCAAGCGTGGTGGCTGCCTTGCCCAAGGGGAGCTTCGTTACACTGATGGGCAAGTCCGGCTCCTGGTGGCAGGTGGAATACGGCAAGGGCAAATTCGGCTATTGCCACGGGGACTACATATCCTCCGTATCCGCTGCAGCCGCCACGGTGCAGACCCGGTCCACCAGTCTCAATGTGCGAAGCGGCGCAGGAACGACCTACAGCAAAGTGGGCAGCCTTTGGAAAGGGCAGACGGTTCTTGTTCTCTCCAGCTCCTCCGGCTGGAGCCGTATTTTGTACCACGGCACCAAGACCGGCTATGTCAGCTCCCAATACCTGTCCAATTCCGGCAGTAACACGACACCGACTACCTATCCCCCGGTGTCTCTGTCCGTTCCCGGTTTCAAGCAGACAGACAGCCGTTGGGCAAATGTGACCATTGGAAGCTCCGGGAAAACCATGGCGCAGATCGGCTGCGCGACCACCGCCATTGCCATGATGGAGTCTTACCGTCAGGGGACTGCCATCTATCCTGATGCCATGGCAAAGAAGCTGACCTACACCGCCTCCGGCAATGTGTACTGGCCGGCGGACTACACGGTTGTGACCAACAGCTCCGGCTATCTGACCGCTTTTTATAACAAGCTCCGGGAGGGCAAGCCCATTTTGTTTGGGGCAAAAAACGCCAACGGAAGCCAGCATTGGGTGGTCATCACCGGTTTTACCGGGGGAAATCATCTCACCGCAAGCGGATTTGCCATTCAAGATCCAGGCTCCAACTCCCGTACCAACCTGCAGCAATTTTTGAATCAGTACCCCACCTTCTACAAGTATTTCTATTATTAAAGTCCACAAAAAGCAGGGCGGATACCCGAAAATGGCGTATCCGTCCATTCTTTATGGAGTTTTATAAAAGTCTTGAAATGCCCACAGCAGCAGCTTTCTGTCCTCCGGCGGGTAATAGTAATGCCCCGAAGACGGCAGCACCCATTGCCGTACCACAGGTTTTTTACCAAAATACAGGGCAGATCGCAGGGATACCAGCTCATCCTTTCCGGAAAGGAGAACGACACAGGGCGTTTTCAATTGGGGAAGCAGCCTTCGGGTGCGGCGGATTTTGGAAAACAGCTCCAAAAACCGGGGTATCCAGCCTATATAGAGGAAAGGATTGTCAGCCGCGGTGATACCATAGCAGCGCTTCGCCGCCATTGCCACAGGGTCATGGGGGTCTATCCTGTTCCAATACACCTGCATGGAATACTTGATCAGTCTGGGCTTTAGAGACAGCTTCAAAGGGGCTGCCATGAGAAACAGACCGGCAACACCCGGATTTTTGATCCCCTGCTCAATGGCAAGCAATGTCCCCATGGAGTGAGCGACGATATATACCTTTTCGTGAGAGCTTAGCAGCTCCTCTACCGCTTTCTGAACCTGCGTTTCCCATTTTTTCATGGAAGTTTGGGAAAAAGCCCGGGGATCTTTTCCGTGACCATCCAAAAGCAGATTATAGACAGAGACTGTTTCCGGGAGCGCGGAGAGAAGGAAATCAAAATGTCTGGGCGTTCCTAAAATTCCGTGAACAAACAAGAACGCCTTGCCGGAGCCCTTCACCGTTCTCCTGTATTGCCAATGTTCCATATTCCGCGCCCCCCTTTTGGTTGCATGATACCACAGGTATATGAAAATCGCAAGAAAATCTGTTCCCGGACTTCCGCAAAATTGTAGGGTTACAATTGATGCTGAGACAAACTACCCCCGCACATTGGCTTATCGATGCAAAGAAATGATTTCCCCTTAACTGGGGATCGATGCCCTTTCTGCCGTCGTAAGCCGCATAAATTTATAGGAAAAAATTCAATTTCCCTCTTGCAAAAGTCCCTCAAATAGAGTATTCTATACCAACCGACCCAAAACGACCCTTTTTCTCCGGGGAAAGGGCTCGTTCCGTCTTTAGGATCTTCGCATGACACGCTGACAGACAAAAGGGAGGTATCACTGAATGAAGCAATTTCCTGTAATCGATCCCGTTGCCACTGGGGAGAACATCCTTCGCTTGCGGAAGGAGAAAGGGCTGAGTGTCCGTGACCTGCAAGTCTGGTTCGGATTTGAAGAGCCTCAGGCCATTTACAAGTGGCAGAAGGGCAAAAGTCTTCCCACCATCGACAATCTGTACGCTTTGGGCGCGCTGCTGGAGGTTCCCATGGAGGACATTCTGGTGTCGTGCTTTCCCAAACCGCATATGACAAAAAACGGACAGCAGGTCAGGGACTGCTGTCCGAATCCTTTATCCGGTTGTTTTGAATACGGCAAGACAAAAAATCCGTGGGACCTTTTGCTCCTTTTGTTCTCCGGGGCTGTTCCTTATCTCCGGCAAGCCGGGGTGTGGAAGCCGGGAGAACAATCGGTGTTTCGCCCGAAGGCGGTGTTCCCGTTTATACGGAAAGATAAATTCTTTTCGCGGAAGCGTAGGGCTGCAAGGGTGATTTGAAGATAGGCGGGTTTGCGGGGTTTGGTATGTAGGGTGAACGGTTTTGGAATTGCTTCTGTGTGCTTCTTTTCCGGTAAGTATGAGATCATACAGAAAGCAAATAAACAGAGCCAGGCTCCGCTTATGAAATTCGCAGCATTATAGTTCATCTGCAACTGAACCGGTCACCACGCACCCCTGTCCTGCCGTACCCAAAACAACCGGATAAAGTTAGAGGTGTGCGCCTTTTGCAAAAAGCAACATTCCTTAATGAATGATGAATAACGAAGCCACTTCGCTGATGAATAATGAATAATTGTGGTATTTTCTCACGAAAATAGTTTGAAATAAGTTCCACTGGGATACCTTAATTATTCATTAAGGGCGTGTTGTAATGCTTTTCGCAACACGCCCCTGTGTGTTTACCCACGGTCACAGAACCATTGCAGAACCTCCGCAAAGGTATCGTTGACATCAAAGAGAGGCTGGTAGTCCACCTGATGGTTGACCATGCACTGATCCAGCCGGGAGGACACCTCGTCGGCCTGCTTGCTCAGCCTGACCGCAAAGCCGCGAACCTTGTTGCGGTCGAAGTTGATGGTGGTGACCTTCTTCAGGTCACAGCGGTAGGTCACCTGATTGCCCTCGGCGTTGAACTTGTAGCCCGTGCCCGCGTTGGAAAGCACCACCTCGGAGCTGCGGATCTCGCCCATGTGACGGAATACCCGGGCGATCTCCTGCCGCTTGGCGTTAAGACTCATTTCACCGTCAAAGTCCAGCTCCATAGTCTGCTTCGCTCTGCGGATGGCGTGGCTGAGACATTCCCTCTGCTCCAAAAGGAACAGCAGAAGCTGGGCGACTTGGGTGATTTGGTCGGCATATTCCGTTTCGGGAGACTCAAAGGTGGTTTCGTCCTGCGCCTCTGCCACCACCTTGTGGCGCAGATAGGTGTTGCGTACCTGCGTGACATTCTTATCCCTGCTCAGGATTTTTTCGGCTTCGTCCATGAGAGCTGCCAGCTTGTTCTGATAACGGAAGGCTTCCTTCAGATTCATATGTATCCACTCCTTTTGTCGGTGTTTGTGGGGGAATTATAACACCAAAAACAGAGGCTGTCATTGAACCGGTGGTTTAATTTTGTCCGGATTTCCACAAATTCTCCTGTACAAAATCAAGCTTTTTCAAAAACAGACAATGAAAAACCGCCCGGAAACAGCCGCTTTGACTGCTTCCGGGCGTATTTATTATATTCCTTTGGTGGTTCAGTCCTGCTCCAAAGCCATGAGCTTTTCCACCCGGCGGGTGTGTCTGCCGCCCTCAAACTCCGTGTTCATCCATGTGTCCACGATTTCCAGAGCCAGCTTTTCTCCTACCACCCCGGCCCCCAGAGCCATCATGTTGGTGTCGTTGTGCTGCCGGGTCAGGCGGGCGCACATCGTATCCGTAAGCAAGGCGCAGCGAACACCCCTCACCTTGTTGGCGGCAATGGAAACACCGATGCCGGTGGTGCAGATAACGATCCCTCTGGGGCAAAGACCCTCGCCCACAGCCCGGGCGGCGGGAGCGGCAAAGTCCACATAGTCGCAGCTATCCGTAGACCCGGTGCCAAAATCCAAAACCTGATGCCCCTGGGCTTCCAGATGTGCCTTTACCGCTTCTTTTAAGGTCAGCCCACCGTGGTCGCAGGCAATAGAGATCTTCATAAATGATCCTTCCTTTCGTCTGTTTAGAGGTTGCCTCAGGTAATCACAAAACCGCCGTTGACGGAAATGACCTGCCCGGTTATAA
This sequence comes from Faecousia sp., assembly GCA_045594185.1. Taxonomy (GTDB): domain Bacteria; phylum Bacillota; class Clostridia; order Oscillospirales; family Oscillospiraceae; genus Faecousia. The sequence continues at coordinate 14,163 of JAZNYB010000129.1, forward strand.
AGGGTGCTTCTGCCAAATAGACCATAGCCTGCGCCACATCCTCCGGGTTCCCCCACCGCTCAATGGGGGTCTGTTGGCGCAGCTCCTCCAAAATCTCCGGGGTCACATTCTTTACCATATCTGTGAGAATAACGCCGGGAGCGATGGCATTGACCCGGATGCCGGAGGGACCTAATTCCTGCGCCAGAGCCTTGGTCAGAGCAAGGACTGCCCCTTTGGTAGCGGAATACGCCGCCTCACAGGAAGCGCCCACCTGTCCCCACATGGAGGAAATGTTAATGATGCACCCCTGATGCTTTTTCAAAAACAAAGGAGTAGCAGCATTGCAGCAAAGATACACGCCCCGGACATTCACCGCAAACAGCCTTTCCCAATCCTCCAAAGAGGTCTGGGTCAAAAGCCCGGTGCGGCAAATACCGGCGTTGTTGATAAGAATATCCAGTTCTTCCAGCTCTCCGAAAGCCTGCTCCACCTGATTGGGGTCAGATACATCGCAGCAAATGGCTCTTGCTCCTGTCTCGGCGGCAATTCTGGCGGCTTCCTCATGGCTCTTTTCGTAGAGAAAGGTCACCTTGTCTCCTCTTTGGGCAAAGGCTTTTACTGCCGCGGCTCCGATGCCCCGGGAGCCGCCTGTAATGAGTACATGAGCCATATCAGCGGCGGCGGCTCTTGGTGCGGTGGTCGGAATATTGGCGAATGGAGGAGATCTTGCTGTCGGACTCCGACATAAACTGCTTCAGCCGTTCCTCAAAAAGCTGATCTGCCGTCTTGGGAGCGGGAGGGGGGACAGGGGCAGAAGCGGCTCTGGGCTGTCTGGGACGATCCCCGCCGGGGGCAGCATTCTTGGGACGATCCCCGCCGCTCCGGGGGCGGGCAGGCTGGCTGGGTTTGGACTCCAGACGCTTTATGGAAAGGTTGATCTTTCCGTTGGGGTCGATGCCGATGACGACCACCTTTACATCCTGACCCTCGGTCAAGTGCTGGCGAATGTCACTGACATAGGCATTGGCTACCTCAGAGATATGTACCATGCCTGTGCGATTTTCCGGCAGAGAGACGAACGCGCCGAAATTGGTGATGCTTTTTACTTTTCCTTCAATGATTGCTCCTACTGTCAGATCCATACGATGCTTTCTTTCCTCCTAAATTATAAACACCTCTGAAAGTGCCTTTCAGCGGTTACCTTTTTCAAAACCCAGAGCTGCGGTCTTTTGTAAGCTCTGTTTTCCCCTCTGTCTCCGTTTTTTCGCCGGGGCGTTCTTTTTCCTTCCTTTTATTGTAACCCATTTTTCCCAAGATGAAAAGAGAAATTTTGCGGTTTTTTTAAGTTTTTTCAAGATTTTTTTGAAAACGCCCCGGATATAACTCCAAATTTTTCGAATGAACCCCCAAAAAGCGGAAAATACCCCTTGCAAAAGCCCCCAAAGGGTAAGCCTGTAAACCCAAGCTCCCAGACCAAGCCCTGCCACCTGAGGGAGCTGAAAAATACCACCGCAGACCACCAGCCCCAGATAAGCCAGCCCCCAGCCCACAAAGCATAAAAATATCAAATCCGCAAGGATCGTCCCCATGGGGAAATGATGTCGAAATGCCCTGAGAAAATGATAGATCAAGGCAAGTAACACCCCAAGAAGGACAGAACCCACAAACCACTGCCCCTGGGCAGCCACCGTGGGAGCCATCAGCCAAACAGACGGCGCAGAAAGCCGCCCCCCGAGGCTTTGTTTTCTTCATATTGCAGAGCCTTGACCAGCCCCTCCACCGCTACCTGTCCTCCTTGAAGGGTCAAGGCTTTCAGGCTCAGCCCTTCTCCGTGGATCAATAAAACGCCCTGCTGGGTATTCAGGTGAACCAGATTTTCGTCAAAGCTGACAACCTCCGTCACCCCGGTGATGGAAAGACTTTTTCGCTGCTCCAGCACCAGACGGTGGGAAGGAGCGGGGACTGCAGGCTGTTGTGTCATAGGAAACCTCCTTTGGTTTGTCCGAAATGTTGGACAGGGATCTATTCCCTTTTGAAAAAGTCTATGAGACAGCCTTCCGGTTTATGCGAAAAAAGTAACCACCGTCTCTCAACGGCGGTCACTCTTTTGCTTTTCTATTTTGTTTTTCTACTCCAACTTAGCATGGAGTGCGGAACCTATTTTGTCGTGGTTGATAACATAACTGGTAAAGTGATAGCCGATGCTTGCTTAATTAAAATTCGGTATCATATATCAGCCGGCGCATTTCCTCCCGGGCAGAAAGCTCGTGGGCTTGCTCCGGAATGTCTTGTGGTTCTTCCGTGTTCCAGTCGGCGAATTTGGACATGGCAATGCCGTTTTGCATCAACTCCGGCCCAAAGCCAATGGGAATTTTAATGTGATCCATAGAATGACTGCCTCCTGTTTTGTGGGGATTGTAACAGGGGTAGTATGTGCAGGATCCTCAGAGTAATTCTGATCGGGGGATTTTGGGCTATATAGAGTGTTTATTGTCTTGTTGGCGCAGGGTATCCAAAAGCCATAATCTCTCACAAAAACGATTGACAACCATCCCTTTTCGCGTATATAATATCCACCGAATTTTGAGTCGCGTTTCGCGTTGTGATTTTCAATGTTCGCCAAAAGAGGAAAGAGGTGCGTATTCTTGAAACAAGAGATGAAAAAATCCGTAGGTATTTTACAGGGGCTTGCTCTGGTGGTTGGCATGATCATCGGCTCCGGCATTTTTCTGAAGCCCAGCATCGTCCTTCAAAACGCGGGCAGTCCCGTGATCGCTCTGTTCGCATGGCTTGCCGGCGGTGTTATTACCCTCGCTTCCGCTTTGTCCATCGCGGAGATTTCCTCCAACATTCCCAGGACCGGCGGTCTTTACGCCTATCTGGAGGAGCTTTACGGACCTGTTTGGGGCTTCCTTCTGGGCTGGGTGCAGTCTGTGATCTCTTATCCCGCCTCCGTTGCGGCGCAGGCAATCGCCTTCTCCGTTTATGCCAACGCCTTTGTTTCCATGACCACTGTACAACAGACACTTTTGGCGATCGGCATTTTGGGCTTCCTGCTGTTTCTGAATATTTTGTCTACGAAGTACGGCGGCTTTATTCAGGTGGTGGCAACCATCGGCAAGCTGATCCCTGTGGTGGCGATTTTGTGCGTAGGCTTTATGCGGGGACAGGCTGCGGATGCCGCAGGGCTCTCCTCTGAGCTGATCGGGGAAAGCACTCTGGCGGCGGCTGTTTTGGGAACACTGTGGGCATATGACGGCTGGATCGGCGTGACCAACATGGCAGGAGAAATGAAAAACCCCAAGCGGAATCTTCCTCTGGTCATCACCATCGGCATTGTGTTTGTCATTATCGTTTACGCCCTGTTTAATATTATATTGTTCCGTACCATACCCGCCGAGGTTCTGGCGGCTTCCGAAACTCCCGGCTCTGACGCGGCGGTGGCTCTGTTTGGCGCGGGAGGAACGGCTTTCCTCACCGCAGGCATTATGATCTCCGTATTCGGCTCTCTCAACGGCTATTTAATGACTGCCGCTCGTGTTCCTCAGGCTATGGCAGAGCGGAGACAGCTCCCTGCCAGCCGCATTTTAGGTCAGATCCACCCCAAATTCGGCACGCCTACCAATGCCCTGATTTTTGAGGCAGCTCTGGCTGTGATCTATATTCTCTCCGGCTCTTTCAATACCCTGACCGATCTTTTGGTTTTTGTTTTGTGGATCTTCTTCGTCATGGGTGTGTTTGGGGTGTTTATTCTGAGAAAGCGGGGACTTTCCGCTAAGGATGGATACCGTGTGCCCTTGTACCCTGTCGTTCCCCTGATCGGTGCCTTTGGTGGTCTGTTCATTCTGGTCAGCACGCTGATCGACACCCCCGGTCGTTCTCTCATTGGCATCGGTATCACTCTCGTGGGCTTGCCCGTATATTTCTGGCTGAAAAAGAAGCAGACCAACCGGAACGATTGATATTCATTTATACTGCCGCTTCCTGCTGTATTGGCGGGAAGCGGTTTTTTGAAAAAGGAAAGTTGGGGAGGGCATCACCTTTTGCGCCAACATAATGAAAACACCAGCCGCTTACCTGATGGTCGGTGGCTGGTGTTATTGATACAGCAAACAGGGATACAAGCTTTGATGAATCAAATGGAATCTGCATCCACTTCCACATCGGGCATGATACCTTTTCCAATGAACTCTGTTCCGTCCAACAAGCGATAGCCAACTGAAACAACTTGTGCCTGTCCTCCGCAGCGGAGAGGAATCATGCAAGGAGTACCGGTTGATCCGAATGTTGGCTCCCCGACTAAAACACCGCGGCGGTTGCTCTTAAACATGGCAGTAAAATCCTCCGCGGCAGACATCGTTTTCCGGGAGATCAGGATCTCCAACGGGCCGCCATAGAGTGCGCGTTGATTTTCAGCACCATGAGAGGAGGTATATGTTTCGTATTTTGTGTGGCTCATTACACATCTGGCATCGGAAACCGCTTCTTCCGTAAACATTCCATCTCGAATACACCTTTGAATTTCTCTCTCGCTGTAACAGACAAGCTGACTTGCGCCGGCAGTACCTACCGCGTTTCGGACCTGCGTCCACTTCTGACAGCTCTGGAATGTTCCGGAAATGAAAAGCTCGGCCACCTTTGCCGCGTGGTAGGTATTTCCGCCGATGTTGTTTCGTATATCCAATCGCACCAAAGAAACATTTGGTGTCGTTTCCAGCAACTCTCTAACATAGGGTGCGTGATTTCTCATAAACTCGTTGAGCTTGATGGTTAATACACCTTTGTGGATCGTGAAAGAGGGGTCATCAGGGCGCACAAAAGGCTTTGCTTTTCTATATGCGGCGGGTGGGAAGTATTTTGTATGACCATCCTTAAGGCTTTCCACAAACTCTGTCAAAAGACAATGGAACTCGCCCTCATCCCTTACTTCCAGAATCCTTCCGAGATAAGAGCGATATTCCTCATCCCAATCGACTTGCAATCGGGTAAAGTACGGGAATACCTCTTTCACAGTTGCCCATATGGACGAAAGGTCGAAAATCATATCTGCTCGATTCATTCCTGCGGCACCTCCATGATTAAGCTTTCTTTTTCTATCAACATCCATATTTTATATGAAAATAAGTGATTTACAAGTCTGTTCATGGGGTGTTATTTATGCTATAATATATACGCAAGGAAGGAATATACAGATGCTTCTTGTACCTCAAAGGAAATCCCAATTCTAAATATACATTTGCCAACGGTTTATGGAAAAAACGCAAGTGAAACCTGCAGAAATAAACAAACACCTGTCCTCCGGCAGATTCTGCCAAAGGAGAGGTGTTTTTGCTGGTATTACCTCAATACGGAAGCTTCTATCTGTTCGATATAATTGGAACTTCACGATTAGATCGCACATAAGGACTTAGCTTCGTAAAGATAGTGCATACTATCTCCATTTTCATCTTTATGGTTGTTGTGATATATAAATCCAGCTTTTTCAAATGCTTTTTGCGAAGCGATATTGCTTGGATATATTACTGCATCACTTTTTTGTATTGTAAAACCAATTATTTCTTCGTTGTCAAGAAGTTCCTTTATGAGTGCTGAGCCTTTGCCTTGACCGCGTTTTTCGGGCGCAATCAATACTTCCATAATAATTGTTTTGTGTTCGTGCTCGCATAAGGCAACAACACCAAAAGGCTTATCGTTTTCGAAAGTGACTTTGCACCAAAAATTCTCTCCAACGGCAAAACCATCCTCGTTTGCCCAATATTCATAAAAAACCCGAAATCCTTCGTCTAATCCCGTGGACTTTACTGCGCTTTCATCCAGCCAATTTTCAACGAAGCTCATTGTGTTGGGATTGTAGTCATACCAAATATAACGCACAGTGATTAAACTCCTTTTGTTCTACCATTAGAATTGCTTTTCTAAAACCAAGTCGTCAACCTCTGTTCCATCTACTATGTGCGCACCTTTTGTTCTCTTCACTTCATAAAAGCCGAGCTTTCGGGCGCATCCTAACATTTTATGATTGCCGCTCCATGTTTCAATCAAAAAGCGGTTTTCACCAAAGCTACGATAATAATCCATCAACATCGTAAGTACCTTTGTGCCGATGCCTTTTCCCCAATAATCCATTTCGCAGATTTCAATACCAAGACCACGAATGGAATTGTTTTGGGGCGCATTCTTGCTTTGGTCAATGTTCTCCCATGGAGTGTATTCAAAATCGCTGTCCAGATAGTAAGAAGAAACCAGACCAATGTGGCGACCATCCACCTCTATCTCAAATCTCCATCTAATAGCATTCTCTGGCATACTGTTGATGATTTCGGTCATATCAGCGCGCAATTCGTCAGCATCCACAGGCTCTAATTCCATCCAGGGAGTATCCCAGCGAAACCACTCTGTTTCCACATTGGCCCATCGAACCTCGTCCTCGACATCCGAAAGCACATAGTCCCGCAGTGTAATATTATCAAAAGTTATTTTCACCACAAATCCCCCCTTAATTCGTCAAATTCAAGTTTGTCTAACTGAATTATACCCCCATATCATGCAGAAATCAAGATTTCCTCATAAATTACCGCTACCCATCCATATTCGCAAACGCGGCTGTGCAAATGGCGCAGCACTTGCCAATAGGACAGGGTGTCCGCGGTCCCCTTTGTCAAATAATGTTGTAGCAAAATCGTGTTTCCTGTGCTACAATAGCTTCATCACTTGCAAAGGAAAGCTGCTATGAAGAAAATTCTTTTCATCTGCCACGGCAAGATTTAAGCCGAGGAGAACAGACCAATCTATGCCACCTTATACCACCCTTTGCAACGATTTTACTCCATTTGTACTACTCGCATACTACTTTTGAAAATAACCACATTTTGCCCCAACATGACACGAAACAGCACAGCCGCCGACCATTTGGTCAGCGGCTGTTTTGCTATTTCTTTTGGACAACAGCAAACATCAAACTGTTAAAATCGGGCAAGGCACTTGTGATACCTTTCTCAATCACTTTCAAGCCATTCCTTGATAATTCATCATCGAAAGTCTTAAATGATACCATTCTACACGATGTTCCTGCCACCATCATTTTTCCAGATTCGTGATTCCTTTCTTGAATTTCAAATGCTCGCCTAATATCGCTTTGCATTTCAAATTCGCCATCGCCCATAGTGCAAATAAGAGCTAATCCGTCTGACTTCAAATGGTTGTAAATAAATTGATAGAATCCGTCTCTATCTTCGTCAAGCACAAGCATATGTATAACGGCAATACCATAAATGAAATCAAACCGTTCATCGAGATTGTCAGACAGACAATCCAACACGCTAAAATGCTCTTTGAATCCAGACATTGTTTTCTTGCAATATGCAACGGCTTCCTTGGAAATATCGGTTGCCATCAAATTATAGCCATTCTCCAAAACTGCCCTTGAATCTCTGCCTTCGCCACATCCGACTTCCAGCAATCTATGCTTAGATTGGATATTATACTTTTTGATTATCTCTAATACGATAGGACTATTTTGGTTGCCCGCCCAACTCACACCTTGCTCATGTGCAGCCTTGTATCTTTCTTCATAGGCAGTATAGTATTTTCTGTTTTGGTTCTTCATGATATATCTGCTGCCATGTATTGTTTCGGCGATTTCAAACCCTAATCTCTTGTATAACGAAACCGCCCGCTTGTTCTCAATGAAAACATACAGCACAACGGGTTCATTAACGGATGAACAGCATTTCTTAATTACCCTCGAGCCAATCCCTTGATTTTGAAACTCGGGAAATACATATAAGTCATCTATTTCAAAATCTCCGTCATCATTTTTATAAAAATGATAATATCCCGCTTTTTGCTCATTGGCGTAAATAACTGTGTATTCATCGATTGATTTTTCGATTTTATTCCGTACCCATTTCATTACCTTGGGATAATCGATTGATTCCAATTGTTCAAAATCATCTATCAGTCGCTTGCACAGCGCATAGATTGGCTCAATATCATCAGCCGTTGCTTTCTGGTATGTAATGTTCATATGACACCTCCAAAGAAATCAATCTATTACCAGCAAAATTATACACGAAAGCATGTCAAAAATCAATAATACCGCTACCCTCCCATATCTGCAAAAGCAGCTACAATGGAGGTAGCGGGTTTTTATGCCTATTTTGTCGGTGTTTGCTCCGCTGCTCAAAAGCCGTTTTTTCGTCATCTACTATAGATGCGTAACTCTTGCCGACGGGATGGGCATCCACAGTTCCCTTTGTCAAATAATGTTGTAGCAAAATCGTGTTTCCTGTGCTACAATAGCTTCATCACTCGCAAAGGAAAGCTGCTATGAAGAAAATTCTTTTCATCTGCCACGGGAACATTTGCCGCAGTCCCATGGCCGAATTTATATACCGTGATCTTGTAAAAAAGCGGCATTTAGAATCCAAATACGCCTGCGCCTCCGCTGCAACCAGCACCGAAGAGCTGGGCAATCCTGTCTACCCCCCAGCCAAGCGGGAGCTGCAAAAACACGGCATTTCCTGCGTTGGAAAGACCGCCCGGCAGGTGAGCAAAGAGGACTACCGGGAGTACGACCTGCTTTTGTATATGGAGCGGTACAACTATCCCCGGCTTATGCGGATTCTGGGAGATGACCCGGAGGGCAAGTGCCGCCGGCTTATGGATTTTTCCAGCCAGCCGGGGGATATTGATGACCCGTGGTACACCGGGGATTTCTCCGGGGTATACCGGCAAATTCAGGCAGGGTGCGAAGCCTTGCTGGGGCATTTGGAGGACAATTATGGATTTTGAAACATTAGAAGCGCAGCTTGCGGAGCTGCCCCTTTACGGCTATTTCTTCTTGGAGTCCAACCAACTGCTGTTTACGGAGCGGGTGCGGTACATTTGTGAGCATGAATGTCAGATGTACGGTAAGACCTGGGCGTGTCCTCCCGCTGTGGGAACGGTGGAGGAGTGCAAGAAAAAGTGCCTCAGCTACCCCAATTTCCTGATGATCGCCACGGTCACGGAGGTAAACGACATTTCCGACATTGCGGAAACTTTGTCCACCCGGGGCGACCACGAAGCCGTCACCCGGGAAGCCGAGCGCATGGTTCAGGCGCAGGGTATGGAGACTTATACCCTCTCCACAGAAGCCTGCGCTGTCTGCGAATCCTGCGCCTACCCCAATGGCCCCTGCCGCCACCGGGACTATATGCGCCCCTGCATCGAAAGCCACGGCATCGTCCTTTCGGAAGTGGCGGAGGAATGTGGTCTGCCCTTCCAGTATGGGGACAATGTGGTCACCTGGTTCAGTTTGATCTTCTATAAGAAAAAAGAGGAACACCTATGAAATTTGCCTTTTATACTTTAGGCTGCAAGGTCAATCAATATGAAACTCAGGCAATGGAGCAGCAGCTTGTGGCCCTGGGGCATACCTTGGGCAGCTTTAACGAGCCTTGCGACGGCTATATTATCAACACCTGCACCGTCACCGCCGTGGCAGATAAGAAAAACCGTGCCATTATCCGCCGCTGCCGGAGAGAGAATCCCAATGCGGTGGTGGGTGTGTGCGGCTGCTATGCCCAGGTCAGCACAGAGGATGTGCGGCTGCTGGGGGTGGATGTGATCTCCGGCAGCGCGGGGCGGGAGGAGTTTGTCCAAATGATGCTCCGGGCAGCGCGGGAGCGGGTGCGTTTGGAGCAGGTGGACGAGGCACTGCGCCGCCGGGCCTTTGAGGTGCTTCCCGCCGGGGGGTTGGAGGAGCGCACCCGTGCCATGCTGAAGGTGCAGGACGGCTGCAACAACTTCTGCTCCTACTGCATCATCCCCTACGCCAGAGGGCCGGTGCGGTCAGCCCCTTTGGAGACGGTTTTGGAGCAGGGAAGAACACTTGCCGCAAACGGCTACCGGGAGTTGGTCGTTACCGGCATTGAAATTGCCTCCTGGGGCGTGGATTTGCCGGGAAAGCCCGGTCTTTCCGCCCTAATCACCGAAATCTGTACCGCTGTGCCCGATTTGCGGGTGCGCCTGGGCTCTTTGGAGCCACGCATTGTTACGGAAGCCTTTTGCGATTGCTTAAAAAAGCTTCCCAATCTGTGTCCCCAATTTCACCTGTCTATGCAGTCCGGCTGTGACTCTGTGCTTGCCCGGATGAAGCGCAAATACACCACCGGGCAGTATCTGCAGAGTGTGCAGCGGTTGCAGGAAGCCT
>JAZNYB010000130.1:0-6570 GCA_045594185.1 Faecousia sp.
GATGAGCCGCTACCGGAAAGACTGCGTCACCCTGGGGCGTGCTGTCGCCGTGACAAAGGCGGGAGATGTCCGCTGGGGGCAGGCACTGGATGTGGACGACTGGGGCGGACTGCTGGTGGATTTCGGGCAAGGTGTCGAGACTGTGCAGGCAGGAGAGGTCAGTGTCCGGGGGATGTATGGATATGTGTAAAGCATTGTTTGAACGGAGGTATTTATAATGAATCCAATTATTGAAAACATGATCACAAGACGAAGCTGTAAAGCCTACTTGCCTGACCCTGTGCCGGAGGAGCTTTTGGAGCAGATCCTTTTGGCAGGGACTTATGCTGCCAATGGGAAAGCCCGTCAAGCGGCAAAAATCGTGGTTCTGACGAAAAAGGAGGATGTGGAAGACTTGGAGCGGCGCAATGCTGCTGTTTTGGGAAATCCTGATGCGCACCCCTTCTATGGCGCGCCGGTGGTACTGGTAGTGTTGGGGGATGCCAACATCTTTACATCTTTGGAAGATGGTTCGCTGGTGCTGGGGAATATGCTTCTGGCTGCCCATTCTCTGGGGCTGGGTGCCTGCTGGATCCACCGGGCAAGAGAGGAATTTGCGGGAGAGGAAGGAAAGGCTCTGCTGGAAAAATGGGGCATCACCGGGGAATATATTGGCGTTGGACACTGCGTTTTGGGCTACCCCGCAGCGGAACCCAAGCCTGCCGCACCCCGGAAAAAAGACTTTATTGTAAGAGTATAGCGAATAATTAGAGTTTTTAAGAAAAATATTGCAAAAGTAGTTGCAAAATTTATAGAAGCTGGATATAATAATAAGCAGGAATCCAATAGAAACGGAGGGATAATTTATGAAGGTATTTTGGAAGGTATTGGCTGCTCTGGCTGCCATCGCTGCTGTAGGTGCCGCTCTGTATTGCTTCCGGGATAAGCTGAAGGCTCTGTTTGGCTGCGATTGTGGCAAAGTGGAGTTCGTGGCTGAGGAAGAACAGGCTGCGGAGGAGGCTCTGGAGGAAGTTCCTGTTGAGGAAGCTCCTGTGGAGGAAGCCCCCGCTGAGGAGGTAACTCCTGCGGATTTCGCTGAATAAGCCCAATGACAATGCTGGGGGATGCTGCAGAAGCGTCCCCCTTTCCTTTCTTTGTATTCTGGTTCTAAGTATTCCTCTCCGGTTTGTATTTTCGCCGGGTAGCTAAGCCTCCCCGAATATGCCGCTGTGCTTTGTTGATATCCAAAATGGATTTCACCTGTTCGTAAAGTCCCCGGTCGTACTGAGGCAATCTTTGGGACAGGTCTTTATGAACCGTGGATTTGGAAATGCCGAAGTGCTTTGCAACGCCCCGCACCGTCTCCTGGTTCTCGATCATGTACACAGCCAGCCGGCAGGCTCGCTCCTGAATGTGATCGGTCATATGCGTCCCTCCCTGATACCGAAAAACGATCGGTATAAGCTGTGTTCGTGACAAAACATTTCTATGCAGGTCTGTACCGGGGTATGTTATTATAAGCGGATGTTTTGCTCGTTGACCACAGGGCATAGGGAGAGGAGCATCTGTAAAATTTTAGTTAATATTATCGCCTGTCGGGGAAATTCTATTGAAAATTACCATCAAAAGGGATAAAATACAGGAAAAGCTCTGGATAAGTCAGAGCTTCCTTGATTTCTCACGGCTGTTTGACCTACAGAAAGGAAGTGCAGCGTTGCTGGAACTGAAAAACATCAAAAAAGATTATTCTGCCGGAGATGGGGTCGTTCATGCCTTGAAGGGAATTTGCCTGCGATTCCGGAAAAGTGAGTTTGTGGCGATTTTGGGTCCTTCCGGGTGCGGAAAGACCACCATGCTCAATATCATTGGCGGCTTGGATCAGTATACCCAGGGGGATCTGGTGATCCGGGGCGTGTCCACAAAGGACTTCAAGGATCGGGACTGGGATGCTTATCGCAACCATTCCATCGGCTTTGTGTTTCAGAGCTATAATCTGATCCCGCATCAAAGTGTCCTGCGGAATGTGGAGCTGGCATTGACCCTTTCCGGAGTTCCCCGGGGGGAGCGGAAAAAGCGGGCAGTCAAGGCGCTGGAGGCTGTGGGATTGGGGGATCAGCTTTATAAAAAGCCCGGACAGCTCTCCGGGGGTCAGATGCAGCGGGTCGCCATTGCCAGAGCTCTGGTCAATGATCCGGATATTATTCTGGCCGACGAGCCTACGGGAGCTTTGGATACGGAAACCAGTGTGCAGGTCATGGACATTTTGAAGGAAGTGGCAAAGGAACGCCTGGTGGTCATGGTGACACACAACCCGGATCTGGCAGAAAAATATGCTACCCGCACCATACGGATGCTGGACGGAGAGATCACTGGTGACACCATGCCGGTGCAGCCGGAGGAGATCCCGACCTATGAAAAGCAGCAGTCCAAGGGGAGGAGATCCAGGGAAAAGAAGCCTGCTATGCGCTTTTCCACAGCCTTTGGCTTGTCTCTAAAAAATCTGATTAGCAAAAAGGGGCGCACTACACTCACCGCCTTTGCCGGTTCTATCGGCATTATTGGCATCGCCCTGATCTTTGCGGTATCCCAGGGTATGACGGCATATATCAATACAGTGCAGGAGGACACCCTGTCCTCGTATCCTCTGACTTTGGAAGCTCAGCACATCGATATGGGTACACTTCTCACCACCTTTATGGGGCAGACTGTTTCCGGAGGTGAGCATGAGCAGGATGCGGTCTATGAAAAAGCCATGATGTATGAGATGGTCAATGCCCTGAATACCATGGACAGCAAGGAAAATGATCTTGCCAGCTTTAAGACCTATCTGGAAGGGGAGTTGGCAAAGGAGGATGACACCTCGGAGCTGAAAAATGCCATCAGCGGGGTGCAGTATACCTATAACACGGACTTACTGGTCTATACGGAAAGCGTAGACGGCACCATCATCCGCTCTGATACCCAGGCATTGCTGCAAGACCTTCTCATTGAGTATTTTGGCATGGATCTGTCCAACATGATGTCTATGGGGGAGGCGTACGGCGGCAGCATGGCCAGTATGTCGCCCATGGGGTCTGCCGGTGCTTTGTGGCAGGAGATGCTGCCTGGGGAGGATGGACGGCTGGTAAGCACGCTTTTGGAAAAGCAGTATGATGTGGTCTACGGCTCCTGGCCTACGGAATATGACGAGATCGTTCTTCTCCTGGACGAGAACAACGAGATCGATGATATGACCCTCTATGCCTTGGGTCTTACCTCCAAGGAGGAAATGGATGCGCTTGCTCAGGCAGCCTTTGATAAAACAGAGGTTGAAGCGAGGGAAAAGCGGTGGAGCTACGAGGAAATCTGCGACATGGATTTCCGGGTGATCCTCAACGCTGACTGCTATGCCCTGGACGAAGCAACAGGCCTGTACAACGACCTCAGGGATACCCAGGCGGGGCTGAAATATCTCTACGACAAGGGTATTTCCCTAAAGGTGTCCGGAATCCTTCGTCCCAACGAGGAAGCGGTAGCCGGAATGCTTACCGGAAGCATTGGCTATACATCCCAGCTCACCAAATACATCATTGAAAACGCGGCGGATTCCCTGGCGGTGCAGACCCAGTTGGATGATCCTTCTGTGGATATTTTTACGGGTCTTCCCTTCCGGGAAAACACCGGAAACCTCTCTGCGGAGGAAAAAGCGGAGGAGTTCCGGCTTTATGTGCAGCAACTTCGGCAGCCGGAGCGGGCAAAGACCTATGTGGGCATTATGAGCTTGCCCTCCCAGGCGCAGATCGACGAGACAGTGGAAAATACCCTCTCCGGCATGACTCGGGAGGATATGGAAAACACGGTGCTGGAGGCACTGCAGGGGCAAATGAGTGTCAGCACCCAGGAAGTGGCAGATTATATTGCCGCCATGACCGATGACGAGGTGGAGGAAATGTTCTCCCAGATGGTGGCAGAGCAGTTTAAGGTGCAATATGCCGCAGGGGTTCAGGAGCAGCTGCTTCCCTTGGGAGAGGAGCAGCTTGCGGCGATGCTGGAAGCGGAAATGGAGGGGTATACCCAGGAGCAGTGCGCCCTTTATTATGACGAGCTTTTAACCTTCTCTCAGACCTCTTATGAGGAAAATCTGCGAACCTTGGGCTTTGTAGACCTAAATGACCCGGCTACCATCAACCTGTACGCCGCCACCTTCGAGAGTAAGGATGTCATAGAAGAAGGCATCGCAAAATACAACGACACGGTGGAGGAGCTGGCAGAAATTCGCTACACGGACTATGTGGGTCTGATGATGAGTTCCGTCACCTCCATTATCAATGCCATCACCTATGTGCTTATCGCCTTTGTGGCGATTTCCCTGGTGGTATCCTCCATTATGATCGGGGTGATTACCCTGATTTCCGTGCAGGAGCGCACCAAGGAGATCGGCATTCTCCGGGCGATCGGCGCATCCAAACGGAATGTGTCCAGTATGTTCAATGCCGAAACCGTGATCATCGGCTTTGCCTCCGGTGCGCTGGGTGTGGGTGTGACATGGCTTTTGTGCATCCCCATCAACGCCATTATTCAGGGGCTTACAGGGATTGCGGCTTTGGAGGCGTTTCTGCCGTGGCGTGCCGCTCTGATCCTTGTTGGGATCAGTATGCTGCTTACGGTATTCTCCGGCATCATTCCTTCCCGGAGCGCTGCCAAAAAGGATCCCGTGGTTGCTTTGCGGAGCGAATAGGCAAATTTTCTAACTTCATTTGCCGCAAGACAAACTTCATAAGCGAAGCGACTTCATTTCTTCCCATCAGGGGAGAAACATCATAGAACCGAGGGTTCTTATCTGGAGATGGTAATTTGAAAATCAAACCCCCTGTAGTGGATTACAGGAAATTTCGTTTCAACAAATTAGGAACGCCGGAGTTTTCTCACTTAAAGCTACTGTTGGGCTGGGTGGGCTACTTCGCCGCCTATTTGCTCACGGAGCGGCTCATTCCGGCGGAAAGCTGTACACCGGTACATTGCGCCTTGGATGATATGATCCCTTTCTGTGAGGTCTTTGTGGTTCCTTATGTGCTGTGGTATCTTTATGTGGCGGGGACACTGCTGTATTTTGCTCTGTACAATGTGGACGGCTTCCGAAAAGTCTCAAAGTATATCATTATTACCCAAATCGTCGCCATGACCATCTATATTCTGTTCCCCTCCCGGCAGGATCTTCGCCCGGAGGTGTTCCAAAGGGAAAATATTTTCACTTGGATCATTGGGGCGCTGTATGCCTTCGATACCAGCACCAATGTCTGTCCCTCCCTCCATGTGGCGTATTCCCTTGGAATTGCTTCTGTGTGGGTGCGGGAGAGGTCTGTGGGAAAGTTGTGGAAGGTGCTTATGGTGACCATGGCTGTGCTGGTGTGCCTGTCCACAGTGTTTATTAAGCAGCACTCTGTTCTCGATGGGGTGGTTGCACTGCCAATTTGCCTGTTTGCGGAGTGGTTCTGCTTTGTCCGCAAGGAGCGGTTGGGAGCTTTTACTCTAAAAAAAGCATAGAAGCATCCCCGGAAACGGTTTTTACGCCGCTTCCGGGGAGTTCGTTATTTTGTGAGATAAACGCTTACAGATGCAATACCCGATCCCGAATTTCCTGAGTTCTGCCCTGATTCCAATACTGGGTGCCGATGTAGCCGCAGGTGCGCCGGGCAACATTCATTTTGCTCTGATCCCGGTTGCCGCACTGGGGGCAGGTCCAGACCAGCTTGCCGTCCTCGTCCTCCTGAATTTCGATCTCGCCGTCAAAGCCGCAGCACTGGCAGTAATCCGACTTGGTGTTCAGCTCGGCATACATGATGTTGTCATAAATGAACTGCATGACCTCCAGAACCGCATCAATGTTATTCTGCATATTGGGCACTTCCACATAGCTGATAGCGCCGCCGGGGCTGAGCTTCTGGAACTGCGCTTCAAAGGCCAGCTTGGTGAAAGCGTCAATAGGCTCAGAAACATGGACATGATAGGAGTTGGTGATGTAACTCTTATCCGTGATGCCGGGAATCTTGCCAAACCGCTGCTGCAGGCACTTGGCAAACTTGTAGGTGGTGGATTCCAGAGGCGTTCCGTAAAGGCTGAAGTCCATGCCATGCTCCTTTTTCCAACCGGCGCAGGCATCATTAAGATATTGCATGACCTCAAGAGCGAAGGGGGTGGCTTCCGGGTCGGTATGGGAACGCCCGGTCATATACTTGACACACTCATAAAGTCCGGCATAACCCAGAGAAATGGTGGAATAGCCGCCGTACAGGAGCTTGTCGATCGTCTCGCCCTTTTCAAGACGAGCCAATGCGCCGTGCTGCCACAAAATAGGAGCAGCATCGGAGACGGTACCTTTAAGCCTTTCGTGGCGGCACATGAGAGCCCGGTGGCACAGCTCCAGCCGATCGTCAAAGATCTTCCAGAACTTGTCCATATCCTTCCCGGAGGACAGGGCAATATCCACCAGATTGATGGTCACAACGCCCTGATTGAACCGGCCGTAGTATTTGGGCTTGCCATTCTCATCCAGATAGGGGGTAAGGAAGGAGCGGCAGCCCATGCAGGAAGTCGGATCGTAGCCATGTCGTT